>JAHJUF010000192.1 GCA_018829095.1 Pseudomonadota bacterium
CCTGGAGTGGGGCTTGATCACCGCCCTGGCCGAAAACGGGAAATCCCGGGAGACATCCCTGGAGATCCTTTCCCGCGTGGCCGCGGGCTCGCTCCATGCCTTTGGCCTATCCAAACGCCTGCTGAACGAATCCCTGGACACCCCCCTGGAAGCCCAGTTGGAAAAGGAACGCGAGGGGCTGGCCTCCTGCGCGGCCCAGCCCGAGGGCATGGAAGGCCTGTCAGCCTTTGCCGAACGCCGCAAGCCGGATTTCGTGGAAGCCCGGAAACGCAAGGTCTCCGAATGGCCAGGCCCGGACAGCCGGACCCGGAAATATCACTGACACCCTGCCCCCCGTCCTGTCCGTAGCCGGAAATCGCGGATGAGACTGAGGCAATCCATGCCTCGCCAGGGCCTGGAAAGGACGGAAGATCCGATGAAAGCTGTTTTCCTCACCTTTTCCCAGACCGGGAACACCCGCAAACTGGCCCGGGCCCTGGCCGGGGCTTTCGGGGACCGGGGGTGGGACGTGGAGAGTTTTTCCCTGGACCGGGCCCGGCCAAGGGACGTGGCCGGGGCGGATATGGTGGCCGTGGGAGCGCCCTGCTTCTCCAGCCAGGCCCCCAGCCCGGTGAAGCGTTTTCTGGCCCGCCTGCCGGATCTCTCCGGGGTCCGGGCCCTGGTGTTCGCCACCTCGGGCGGGGCCCCCGGCCGGGTGCTGTGGGATCTGTCCAGGCCCCTGGCAAGGAAGGGCGCGGACGTGGCCGGGGGATTCCTGTGCCGGGGCGAGTGTTTCCACCCCGCGCCCAGCATCACGGGCCGGTCTCCGGGCCGGCCGGACTCCCGGGACCTGGCCGAAGCCCGGGACTACGCCCTGTCCCTGGCCGCCCACGTGGAAGAGGGCCGCGCCGGGCCCGCCCCCGGTACCCGCCGGGACGCCCTTTTCCCGGACCTGGGATTCTACGGCCTGGTGGCCCTGACGAGCCCGGACCCCATCCTCCGCCTCAGCCTGCCCCGGCCCCGGGCCATGACCGAACGCTGCGACGAGTGCGGAGCCTGCGTGGCGGCCTGCCCCACGGGCAGCCTCGCCCCGGGCAAGGGGCCGGTCCAGGGCAAGGGCTGCATCCGGTGCTACCGTTGCGTGACCCTCTGCCCGAAAGAGGCCTTCTCCGTGGACTGGCGCATGGGGGACCTCCTGGTCCGGACCCTGTACAACCCCCGGTTCGAACGCTGGTTCGGGGACATCAAGCCCGGCGAGCCGGTGCACGAAAAACGGGAGATCTGACGCCCGGGCCGGGCCTTTTTGGCGGGGAGACAAATCAAAAAAGGGGACGCGCATGGCGCGTCCCCTTTTTATTTGGATGGAAAGGTATCGGGGATCAGCGTTTTCCCCGGCCATGGTCCCGCGCCGCGCCGATGAAGCACATATACTGCAGCGGATCGTCCCGAAGCATGAAGTAGGAGAAGGACGTGACCCCTGTGACGGTGGCCGTGTTCTTCTCCGTGTCCACGGTGGTGGCCAACTCGGTCCAGGTGCCCAGGAGATTGCTGGCTGCGTACACCACCAGGTCCTCCTCGTCCTGAGCGGCCGCCTCGTTGTCCAGGTAGTGGAAGACCAAGGTGGCGGAGAAGTTGGTCCGGTCCGTGGTGATCCGCCACCGGACGTCCGCAGTCTCAAACCGGTTCCAGTTGGTGCCCAGGTCGTTCCGGGTCAGGATAGCCGTGGTGGAACTGGCCGCGTCGCCGGAGTCGAAATCAATCTCCACCCGGGCCGTGCCGTAATTTTTGGCCACGGCATCCCCTGCGTGGTCCGTCTGGATCACCGTGGCCGTGGTGGGAGGCGGCGTGCCGAAAACCAGATAGGCCTCCCCGGCGCTGGCCCGCCCCCCCGAGGGTCCGTCCGCGAGATACGCCCCCAGGATGGCGTCGTCCACCCCGTCGTCGTTCAGGTCCCCTGCCGCCAGGGTTCCGGTGTAGCCCAAGGAATCGCTGTTGGTGGCACCGAAGAGGATGACGTCCTGGTCGCCGTTGAAGATGTCCAGGCTGGCGGCCAGGCCGGCGGAGCCGTAAATGAGGTATCCCTCCCCGGCTGCGTTGCGGCCATCCCCCGGCCCATCGGCCTGGGGTGCGGCCAGGAGGAGGTCCAGGAGGCCGTCGCCATTGTAATCGCCCGGCAGGATGCCCCCCCCGCCCGTGAGGTCGTCCCCGGCGGTGGCGCCGTAGATGATGACATCCTCGTCCCCCACGGACAGGTCCAGGCTGGCGGCCAGGGCCGCGTTGCCGTAGAAGATGTAAGCCTCCCCGGCTCCCGCCCGGCCGTTGGCCGGCCCATCGGCCTTGGGGGCTCCCAGGAGGATCTCGTCCAGGCCGTCGCCGTTCAGGTCCCCGGCCGCCACGGCCGCGCCGAGTTCGTCCCCGGCCTCCACACCGTCAATGGTCACGTCCTCCTGGCTGCTGCCGATGTCGATGGACGCGGCCAGGGTGGTGGATCCGTAAACCACGTAGGCCTCTCCGGCGCTGGCCCCGTTGCCGTCGGCATAGGGAGCGCCCAGGAGCAGGTCGTCGGCCCCGTCGCCGTTAAAATCCCCCACGGCCAGGGCCTTGCCCGTGGTGAGGCCGTCACCGGCCACGCCGCCGTAGATGACCGAGTCCTCGTCTCCCAGGCTCAGGTCGTAGGTGTAGGGCAGGCTTCCCGAGCCCGCGATGATGTAGGCCTCCCCGGCATCCGCGGCTCCGTTGCCCAAGCCGTCCCCAAGGGACGTGCCCGCCACGAGGTCCAGGATGCCGTCAGCCGTGAAGTCCCC
>JAHJUF010000193.1 GCA_018829095.1 Pseudomonadota bacterium
CGTTCCCTCCTAGGCCACCATCTTCGCCACCTTTTCGGCGGCATCGGCGAGGTCCTTGGCCGAGGTGAGGTTCAGGCCGGATTCGGCGAGGATTTTCCGGCCCTGGTCCACGTTGGTGCCTTCCATGCGCACCACCACGGGCACGGACAGGCCCACTTTTTTCGCGGCTTCCACCACGCCCGATGCCAGCACGTCGCAACGCAGGATACCCCCGAAAATATTGATGAGGATGCCCTTGACGTTCTTGTCGGACAGGATGATGCGGAAGCCGTTTTCCACCATCTCGGCGCTGGCGCCGCCGCCCACATCCAGGAAGTTGGCGGGCTCGGCCCCGGCCTGCTTGATGATGTCCATGGTGGCCATGGCCAGCCCCGCGCCGTTCACCATGTTGCCCACGTTGCCGTCCATCTTGATGTAGTTCAGGTTGAACTGGCTGGCCTCCACCTCCAGGGGGTCCTCTTCGTCCAGGTCGCGGAGTTCCAGGAGGTCCTTGTGGCGGTACAGGGCGCTGTCGTCAAAGTTCACCTTGGCGTCCAGGGCGATGACCCGGTCGTCCGTGGTGATGACCAGGGGATTGATCTCCACCAGGGAGGCGTCCAGGTCCGTGAACAGCTTGTAGAGCTTGTTCACCATGGCGGTGAAGGGCCGGATGGCTGCGGGGGGCAGGTCCAGGCCATAGGCGGCCTGGCGGCCGTGGTACGGCTGGATGCCCAGGAGCGGATCCACGGAGACCTTGATGATCTTCTCCGGGGTTTTGGCCGCCACCTCCTCGATGTCCATGCCCCCCTCGACGCTGGCCATGATGACCACCCGGGCCGTGGCCCGGTCCGGCACGATGGAGAGGTACAGTTCCCGGGCGATGGGCAGGCCTTCCTCCACGAGGAGTTTTTTCACCAGCCGCCCCTCGGGCCCGGTCTGGTGAGTGACCAGGGTCATGCCCAGGATCTCCCCGGCGAATTTTTCCGCCTCTTCCAGGGACCGGGCGAGCTTCACGCCGCCGCCCTTGCCCCGGCCCCCGGCGTGGATTTGCGCTTTTACCACCACGGGAAGGGTGTCGAGCCGAACCGCAGCCGCCTTGGCCTCGGCGAGGGAAAACGCGGGTTCGCCCCGGGGCACGGGCACGCCGTACCGGGCGAACAGTTCCTTGGCCTGGTATTCATGGATTTTCATAAGATTCTCAGCTCCATGGTTCCGCCGGGTTGAGGCGGAATATCAAAAGCAAAAGATTACACAGCTCCCACAGAGGTTAAAAAGGCATCATGGGTTTTCTGGCCGGATGGCGCATTTTCGTCTCATGAAACCTGAAAAAATTCCCCCTGCCCCCCCTTTTTCAAAGGGGGGAATCCTGCCCCGCCGCTGCAATGGCCCGATGCGCCCTATGGCAGGTTTTCTTTGGGAAGGGGGTTTGGGGGAAACCCTTTCTTTTTCCTAAAAGAAAGGGTTTCCCCCAATTTTCCCCGGCCCCACCTACTCGATCACCGCCAGGACCGCGCCTTTGGAGACGTTGTCGCCTGAGGCGAAGAGGATTTGCTTGACGGTTCCGGTTACCGGGGAAGGGAGGGCGTTCTGCATTTTCATGGCCTCCAGGACCACGATGGTTTCACCCTCGGAGACCTTGTCCCCGGCTTTTTTCTCGTAGCTCACCACCATGCCGGGCATGGGTGCGGTGATTTGGGCTCCCGAGGCGGGGGCAACGGCCTTTTTTGGCCGGGCGGCGACGGCCGGGGCGGCCGCACGGTTGGCCGGGGCCACGGAGGTCACCACCGGGGCTCCGCCGATCTCTTCCACCTCCACGGCGAACACCTCGCCGTCCACGGCCACGGTGAAGGACCGGGCGTCGGGTCCCAGTTCCGGGGCGGATTTTCCAGCCGGTTCCGGTCCGTTGCCCTTCATGGCGGCCTGGACCCGTTCCTCCTGGAGCTTGCATTCGTCCAGAGTCTTGGCGCGGCACTCGGCGGGCGGCTCCTCCACGCCGTACTTCCATTTGAGGAAGCGTTTGCCGGTGACCGGGTACAGGGCGTAGATCAACAGATCGTCCATGTCCTTGGCCAGGTCGCCGATTTCCTTTTTGGCTTTTTCCAACTCCGGCTCCAGGACCGCGCCCGGGCGCACGGTGATGGGCTCCTCGCCCCGGGAGTAGCCCTTGAGGGCCTTTTTCCGCACCTCGGGGTTCATGGGCACGGGGGTCGCGCCATACAGCCCGTAGGCCATACCCTTGACCTGGTCCGTGATCATCTTGTAGTCGCCCTCTTTTTCATCAAAGAGCACGTTGTTCACGGTCTGGGTGCCCACGATCTGGCTGGTGGGGGTCACC
>JAHJUF010000194.1 GCA_018829095.1 Pseudomonadota bacterium
GCTTCTCCTTTCCCTATTGGCTTCCGCGATGAAAACAGCCTGGAGCATCGAATTTGTATATGATAATCCTTCCTGTTTTGCTAGGAAATATGGGTAAGCCCCAACATTCAGCCCACTCCTCTGTTCTGAGCCACTGCTTCCCGAGCCTGTGATTCGAAATTCGAACTCGCCGCCCTTAAAAAGTCATACTTGACTTTTTAAATCCAGCTTGATATCCATTATCTCGCTATCGGAAAGTAACGGGCCACAAAAAAGTCCACTAGGCTTTTTTGCAGACTTGGTTTTCATCCTGCAAGGGAACGGATCGTGAAAAAAGAAAACAGACAGGAACCCAGCAAGGTGAAAATGCAGGACCGGGCCATTGCCACCCGAAAACGGCTTTTGGACGCCACGGTGCAAAGCCTGGTGGAAAAGGGATACGCGGGCACCACTACCCAGGAAGTCTGCCGTAGGATCAACGTTTCCAGGGGCACCTTGCTCCACCACTTTTCCACCCGGGAGGAACTGGTCATCCAGGCGGTGGAGCATGTCCTGGAAACCAATACCCGTCATTTCCAGGAAACCATGGCCCGGTTCTCCCAGGACAACCCGTCCCTGGCCGATCTGGCCCGGGCCCTGTGGGAACAACACTGGACCAGCGGCACGTTCTACGCCTGGCTGGAGCTGGTGGTGGCCTCCCGAACCGACCCCCTGTTAAACGATCAGGTGAGATCCATGGGCGCCCGTTGGGCGGAAAAATTTGCCTCGGCCTTCCGCTCCATCCTGGGGGTGGAGCCCGACGGCCCGTACTGGATGTTTTTTCTGGCTCTGAACGCCCTGTCCATCGAAAGGCTCCACAGCGAACCGGCCCGGGTGGAACAGGCCCTGGCGGACCTCATGGCAGGGGTGGAGTTCCTGGACCGGTTCTTCATCCGGTTCCAGGATCGGCAGACAAGGTTGGAGGCTCCGGCCAGCGCTCCGGAAGGGACCGGCTCTGGAAAGGAGGAAAAGGAATGATCGTCATCGGGGAAAAAATCAACGCCACCCGGAAAAGCATCGCCCGGGCCATCGCAAGCCGGGACGAGGAAGCCGTGGCCATCCTGATCCGCCAACAGGAAGAAGCCGGGGCAGACGTCCTGGACCTCAATGCCGGTGCTGGTCAGGAGGACCTCTCCCGGGCTGTGGAGGACATGCAGTGGCTGGTGGGGGTTGCCCAAAAGGCCACCGCCAAACCCCTGGCCATGGATTCGGAAATCCCGGAGGTCCTGGAAGCGGCCCTGTCCGTAGTCACCGGGCCAACCGCCTGGATCAACTCCGTGTCTGCGGAAAAACGCCGCATGGAGAGCGTCCTGCCCCTGGCGAAAAAATTCGCTTCGCCCCTGGTGGCCCTGTGCATGGATGATCACGGAATCCCCGGGGATCTGGCCGGGCGCATGAGGGCTGCGGAGATCCTCTACCGGGCTGCCGATGAAAACGGAATCCCTTTTGAAAATCTGTACTTCGATCCCCTGGTCATGCCCCTGGGCGCTCAATCCGATGCCGGGGCCCTGGCGCTTTCGTGCATCCGGTCCATCAAGGAAAACCTGGTCGGCTCGAAAACGGTCTTGGGGTTATCCAACGTGAGCTTCGGCCTGCCCATGAGGCCGGCCTTGAACCAGGCCTTTTTGATCCTCTGCATGGGGGCCGGGCTGGATGCCGCCATCCTGGACCCCTGCGACGAAACCCTCATGACCGGGCTTTTGGCTGCGGAAGCCCTCATGGGAAAAGACGCCCATTGCGGGCGATTCATCCGCGCCTACCGCAAACAGATGAAGAAAGGGGGAAAACCATGAAGATCCCGGAGCCCTTCAAAAAAGGGGCGGATTTCGAGGCCCTGCGCAAGGTCCTCATGCGCGAAACCACTGGCGGACCGGTGCCCATCATCGAACTCATGGTGGACGGAGACCCCATGGCCCAGGTCACGGGCCTCCCGACCCCGATCTCGAGCATGATGGAACTCCTGGACTTTGTGGAGGCCGACGGCACGGTGAGCCCCGAGTCCCTGGAAAAAGGCATGCAGCTCATGGACCTCTCCCTGGCCTTTGCCCGGGACGTGGGCTACGACTATGTCACCACCATCCCTGTGGTGCCCATCCCCCGCACCAGACTGAGCACTTCCGAGGCAACGGGCGGACAGGTGAAGCGGGCCTGGCAAAACGAGCACCATGGCCTGATCCCGGACCGCGAAGCCTTTGAGGCGTTCCCCTGGCCCTCCACGGACGCCATTGACCTCATCACCCTGGATTACCTTGCCCCCCAGATACCTGAGGGGAGCAAAATCATGCTCTTCTATTTCGGCATTTTCGAGGACCTGCGGGCTCTGATGGGTTTCGAGCAGATGGCTGTGAAGAGCATCCGGGAGCCCCAGCTACTGGGAGACATCCTGGAAAAACTCACCGTCCTGGCCGAGGCCACGGTGGACCGCGCCGCAGCTCATCCGGCTGTGGGGGCGATCTTTTATGCGGATGACATGGGATTCAACACCAGCACCATGCTCTCGCCCAAATGGTTCCGCCAGTGGCTCATTCCCTGCCTGAAGCGCATTGCCGACGCCTGCCACCGCCACGGCAAACCTTTCCTGCTCCATTCCTGCGGCCAGATCGACGCCCTCATGGAAGACCTCATCGAAACCGTGGGCATCGACGGCATCCACAGCTTCGAGGACAACATCGAGCCTGTGGAAAGCGTGTACCAGCGTTACCACGACCGGATCTCCGTCCTGGGCGGGGTGGACGTGAATCTCCTTTCCCAGGGAACCGAGGATCAGGTGCGCGCCCGGTGCCGTCAGATTCTGGACGTCTGCGGCCCGGGTGGCGGATTTGCCATCGGCTCCGGCAACTCGGTCACCAACTACTGCAAAATCGAAAACTACTACGCCATGCTGGACGAAACGAAAAAGTGGAACCGGGAGCATGGCTTCTAACAGATTCTTGGACCTTGAATCAGGGAGGACAAAAAGATGGAAGAGCTGAAAAAGATGGTGGCCGAGGGAAGAGATGACCTGGTTCCGGACAAGGTCCGTGCCCTGCTGGACCAGGGAACGGACGTGGAAGCCGTCATGAAGCAGGCGCTTATCCCGGCCATGGATCAGGTGGGGGAGCTGTTCCAGAGCGGAGAGATCTTCCTGCCGGAAATGCTGGTGGCCGCCCAAGCCATGAAGGCCGGCATGGCCGTGCTGGAGCCCTTTATCAAGGGCAGCGGCGTGAAACCCCTGGGCAGAGCGGTGGTGGGAACCATGCAGGGGGACATGCACGACATCGGCAAAAACCTGGTCATCATGTCCCTGGAAGGGGCTGGATTCGAGGTGGTGGATCTGGGCATGGACGTGGCCCCGGAGGCCTTCGTTGCGGCCATCCAAACCCACCAGCCTCGGATCGTGGGGATGAGCGCACTCCTTTCCAGCACCATGACGGCCATGAAAAAAACCATCCAGGCCATTGACGACGCGGGCCTGCGGGGCCAGGTGAAGATCATGGTGGGCGGCGCGCCCGTGAACCGGGAATTTGCCAAAGAGATCGGCGCGGATTTCTATGGAAAGGATTCCGTGGCAGGCAAGGTGTTCGCAACGGAAGCGGTCCAGATATAGCAGGGACAAGGGATTGCTCCATATCCCTATCCCTGTCATGCCCGGGGCGGAATCCTGGCTTCCCTCCGGTGAGTGCAGGTGGTGTTTCCGCATCGACGGCATGGGGATTCCAGGACTCCTGATTCCGGGAGTCCGAACCCCATGACCCCGGAAACGGACTTCTCTGGAATCATCATCCCGCCGCTGGTGAGGCGGATGCCGATTCGGTGCGCCTCCACTATCCCGATCAACGCCCGGTTGTCCGCATGGGGCCAGTCGCAGTATCCGGGGCTGTACCGGTATCCTGAAACCAGCCCGGATTCAGCCAGGTCCGCAACCACCCTTTCCTGAAGCCGGTCCGCCAGGGTTTCCGCGAACAGGGAGGCCATGGCGTCCAGGCAATAGGACAGGAGGAGGCTTTCCCGGTTTTCCCTGGCCAGCGCCGAAGCTTTTTCCCCGAGGGTCACCGCAAAACCAGCCCATTGGTTGGCCCGGGAAAGGACCCTGGACACCAAATGCGTGGAAAACCCCGGCCCCTCCGGCAGAGCAAAACCCGCCCTCTTCCCCTGAGAAAATTCCAGGTCCACGAACCGGATCACGGCCTGGAGGTCCACGGCATCCTCCACCAGGGCCAGAGCCTTTTCCACCTGGGCCACCACCTGGGGCGAAGCCCCCTGGCCTTCCGGGTAACCGGCGGCCTTCAAGGCCAGGGACAGGTCGGGACGCAGGTCAGCGGCGTGAAATCGGTACAGAAGAAACGGATCTTCTCGAGGGTCCTTGTCCATGTCCATGATCCCTTTCCAAGAAATACGCGAAAAAAAGGGGACCAGAAAACCCGGGCAAAGGCAAGCCCAAAGAAAGCCGCCGAAAAAGCCAAGACCGTGTCAATGGCCTGAAGAAAGCGGCGGTCAGAAAAAACCGCACCCCTCTTCCCTGTCCCCGGCCATAGCAGGCTGTTTTTTAACAGGCTGGGCTGATAAGGCAAAAAAGTTCCATTGACCGTGTCCCGGCTTTCCTGGGAGAATGGCATTTATCCCGCCGAAATGCTGGGCGCATCGGGAAATGCAAAAACCGTCACCTCGGGCATAGGGATTCCTCCAGCCGGAAGAATCGTGAGGAGAAAAGGAATGCAAGCCTCCACAAAACCCGGAAACAGTCAGGCCGGACCGGAATCTCCGCTGTCCTTTGAGCCCTCGCCCCGCATCCGCAGCATCCGGGAACAGATCCTGGCCGAGCCCTACTCCATCTGCCTGGAGAGACCGGAACTCCTTTTCCGATTCAGCCTCTCCCGCCAGGCCCGCCGGGCCAGGAAGGAGCACCCTCTGGTGCGCCGCGCCCTGGCCCTGGCCTACATCATGAGAAACCGCAGGCCCCGCATCCACGAGAACGAACTCATCGCGGGCAACATGACCTCCAAACGCCTGGCCGCCAACTACTACCCTGAAGGCGGTTCGGTGAACATCCTGGAGGATCTTTTCCGCCTGGAAAACCGCCCCGTGTCCATTCACCTGACGCCCCGGGAAAAAGCCCGGCTGGCCTTTCTGGGTGCCTGGGGCATGAGCAAAAACATCGCGGCCCGGGCCCTGCTGCGGCCGGGGAGATTCAACCATTTTTTGGATTTCTTCCGGGCCCGGCGCTACTTTGTCACCGAAGAGGCGGGGATCGGTCACCAAGTGCTCGATTATGGCATGGTGATCCGCCAGGGTCTTGCCCATCCCCTGGAATGGTCCCGGAAACGGCTGGTCCAGGGCGTCATGGAGGATGGATCCCCTCTCACCCCGGACCAAAAGGCCTTTTACCAATCCGTGGTCATCGTGGTGGAAGCCATACGGGACATGGCCAAAAACCTGGCGGGTGAAGCCAGACGGCAAGCCAACCTGGGGGCCCCAAGCGCCCGGAGGAAACGGGAGCTTCTGTCCATGGCCGAAAACCTGGACCGGGTTCCCCTGCACTCGGCCCTCACCTTTGCCCAGGCCCTCCAGGCCTGCTGGATGGTGCACCTGGCCATGAACCTGGAGGATTACGAGCAGGGGGTGAGCTTCGGGAGGCTGGACCAATACCTCCAGCCCCTTTGGGAGCAGGATCTTGCCATAGCGCGGCTCGACCGGGAGGGGGCAAAGGAACTCCTGGCCTCCTTCATGCTCAAAACCGCCGAAACCCTGCCCCTGTATTCCGAGCGCATGGACCGGTATTTCGCGGGAAACGGCGTGGCCCAGGGCATCACTATCGGGGGTTCCGACCACCATGGGGCGGACCAGACCAACGAGGTGTCGAGCCTGATTCTGGAAGCCTATGCCCAGGTCCGCCTCCGGGAACCGGCCCTCCACGCCCGCATACACCCCAAGTCGCCGGATTGGTTCTGGGACCAATGCGCGACCCTGGTCCAGGCTGGATGCGCCAAGCCGTCGTTCTTCAACGACTCGGTCATCGCGCCCAACCTGGAAAGGGCGGGCATCGCCCCGGAGCACGCGGCGGATTACGGGGTGATCGGCTGCGTGGAAATGGCGAGCCAGGGGAGGACCTACAATTCCGGGGACGCCGCCCTGTTCAACATCCCCATCTGCCTGGAAATGGCCCTGAACCAGGGTTCCCAGTTCGACGGTCGGAAACTCGGGGCCTCCACCGCGCCGGTGAACACCATGAAATCCATGGACGACATCCTGGCCGCGTACCGCATTCAGGTGAAACACTCGGTGGACGACATGGTGCGGGTGATCTCCTGGCTGGAGAAGACCTACCGGATCCTTCGCCCCACCCCGGTCAACTCCATGTGCACCCAGGGCTGTCTGGAAAAGGGAATGGACGTCACCTGGGGAGGGGCCCTGTACGACTTCACCTCCGCCCAGGGCGTGGGCCTGGCGGACGTGGGGGACAGCCTCTGCGTCCTGGACCGGCTGGTGTTCCGGGAAAAGCGGCTGCCCCTCTCCGGGTTCGTGGATATCCTCCGGGCCGATTTCGCCGGGCACGAGGCCCTGCGAAACGAAATCCTCTCCCGCATCCCGCGCTACGGAAACGGCAACCAAGAGGCGGACCGATGGGTGCAGGCTGCGGCGGACGTTTTCACCCAGGTGGTGTCAGCCCACACCAACACCCGGGGAGGAAAGTACCTGGCCGGGTTCTATTCCATGACCTGCCACGACCGCTACGGCCAACTCACCGGCGCTCTTCCCAACGGGCGTCTTTCGGGCCAGCGCTTTGCCAATGGCATGGCCCCCACGGACGGAATGGACCAATCCGGCCCCACGGGCCTTCTTGCTTCCGCAGCCCGCCTGGACAAGAGCCAATGGGCCAACTGCGCGGCCTTGAACATCAAGTTCAACCACGCCCTGGTCCAGGGCGAACATGGCCGGCGCATG
This sequence comes from Pseudomonadota bacterium, assembly GCA_018829095.1. GTDB lineage: Bacteria > Desulfobacterota > Desulfobacteria > Desulfobacterales > Desulfatibacillaceae > JAHJUF01. Next base: position 6,940 of record JAHJUF010000194.1, read on the forward strand.
CTGTCCGGGCTTTTGAAGAGCTACTTTGACATGGGGGGCATGCAGGTCCAGGTGAACGTGCTGGATCCCAAGGTCCTGGAGGCGGCCAGAATGCAGCCCCTGGAGCACAAGAGCCTGGTGGTCCGGGTGGCGGGATACTGCGCCCACTTCGTGGACCTTAGGCCCTCCACCCAGGAGGAGATCATCCAGCGCTCAAGCCATCGCCTCCCCTGACCAATCGCCAGGAGCACCGGCCCGAGGCCCGGACAAAACCTGAAGGCAGCAAAAAGCGAGCGCAAGAAATCAAAGGGCGGCCCCGGGAATCTCCCGGGGCTGCCCTTTTTTCTTTCATCCCCTTTCACGAAACAGGCAGACCATGCACAAGAGGAGGCCTTGGGCGAGCAAGGCCCGGGCTGGGTTCCCCCCTTTGAAAAAGGGGGGACAGGGGGGATTTCTTGTGTTTCAGATGTCTGAACCCGGCAACCGCTCCAAGCCATATCCCATACCTCAATTATCCCTGTTCTTCTGGAACCTTAGACTGGCCGCCAAAAGCGGCAGTCCCCTTGCGTGACACCAAAAATTTTACGACCGTAGAAAAATCTCCTTGACAGCATATCCTCATCAGGGCTATTGGACTGATCATTCAGTTTAAGAAAGGTGGCTGCCATGACTCTCGCAAGAAAAACCCTCGGCATCCGGAAAAACCTCAAGGAGCAAAAGCGCCGCGACCAGATCAAGCTCGCCGCCATCAAGGTCTTTTCCA
>JAHJUF010000195.1 GCA_018829095.1 Pseudomonadota bacterium
GCGGCCGAGATCGCGGCCCGGCTGGTGGAGGTCGACCCCGGTTGCCTCAAGGCTCCCCTGCGCCGAGTCACTTTTCCCGATGCCCCCACACCGGCCAGCCCGGTCCTGGAGGCTGCCTACTACCCCGGCGCAGCGGAAATCGTCCTGGCCGTGAAAGAGATCCTAGAATGACTTCCGCAAAAACCCCGGAAATCGCCCTGTCCGTCATCATGCCCTCCCTGAACGAGGAGGACAATGTGGGCCGGGCCATTGCCAATTCCCTGGAGGCTTTTGACGAGTTTTCCATCTCCGGCGAGGTGGTCTGCGTGAACGACGGAAGCACGGATGGCACGGCCCGGATCGCGGAGGAATGGCAAAAGCGCGACCCCCGGGTGAAGGTGGTGACCCACGCCAAACCCATGGGTATCGGCGCGTCCTTCTGGGACGGGGTGGACCACGCCCAAGGTTGGTCCGTGGTCATGCTCCCGGGCGACAACGAGAACGACCCGGCGGAGATCTTCCGGTACCACCACCTCATGGATTCCGTGGACGTGGTCATCCCCTTTGTGTTCAACAAGCAGGTGCGGTCCCTCTTCCGCAACGGCCTGTCCTTTGCCTACCGGTTCATCATCAACACCAGCTTCCTGGTCTATTTCAACTACACCAACGGCACGGTGATCTACCGCCGGGCGGCCCTGGAGGGCCTGGAGTTCCGGTCCTCGGGCTTCTTCTTCCAGACGGACATCCTCATTCGCCTGGTGAAGCGCGGCTATCTCTTCGCCGAGGTCCCGTACCGCCTGGATCTCCGCAAGGACGGGGTGTCCAAGGCCGTGAGCTTTCCGTCCCTTGTCCAGGTGACCCGGGGATACCTCCGGCTGGTGCGGGACGTGTACCTGGACTCGGATGCCAGGCAAAATACCTACACCGGGGACTCGGTGACCCACAAGCGGCGGCTCTCCGTGCGGCGGGGGGGCAAGTCATGAGCGACATCGTCCTGGACGGCCACAAGCTGGCCTGGCACGGGGACCGGGTCCGGGCCTGGCTCGCCGGAGAGCGGGTCGCACCCATCACCATCGACTGCGCCCTCACCCGCCGCTGCACCTACCGCTGCGTGTACTGCTACGGCCAGCTCCAGGCCAATGACGAGCGCAAGATGACCAAAGACGTCATTTTCCGCTTTTTGGACGACGCGGCGGAAATCGGCGTGAAGGCCGTCTCCTTCGTGTCTGACGGCGAGAGCACGGCCAACCCCCATGTGTACGACGCCATCCTCCGGGGCCATGAGAACGGCCTTTCCATGGCGCTCGGAACCAACGGATTTCTCCTCAAGGACGACCGCCTGGAAGACATCCTCCCGGCGCTGACCTATCTGCGTTTCAACATCTCGGCCGCGGAACCCGCCCGGTACGCCCATATCCACGGGTGCAAGGAGGCCTGTTTCCACAAGGTGGTGAACACCGTCCAGGAAGCCGTGCGGGTGAAAAGGGAGATGGGCCTTTCCGTCACCCTTGGCCTCCAGATGGTGCTCATGCCCGAGTTTGCGGACCAGATCCTTCCCCTGGCCCGGTTGGGTGGGGAGCTGGGAGTGGACTACACGGTCATCAAGCATTGTTCCGACGACGAGACCCACGCCCTGGGGGTGAACTACGAGGATTACTTTGCCCTGACCGAGCTGTTGAAACAGGCCGAGGCCCTGTCCACGCCCGAGCATCTGGTGGGGGCCAAGTGGTCCAAGATCCTGTCCTCGGGCAAGCGCGGTTATTCCCGGTGCTACGGCCCGGCCCTCATCATGCAGTTCTCCGGCTCCGGCCTGGTGGCGCCCTGCGGCATGCTTTTCAACCGGAAGTACGCCAAGTATCACATGGGCAATATCGCGGACCAGAGCTTCAAGGAGATCTGGCAGAGCGACCGCTACCGGGAGGTTCTAAGCCTTTTGGCCTCGGACCGTTTCGACGCCCGGACCATGTGCGGCTCCCTCTGCCTCCAGCACAAGGTCAACGAATGCCTTTGGGCCGTGCGCCACGAGGCCGCCCCCCTGCCCGAACCCTCGGGCGGGCCCCCCATGCATGTGAATTTCATCTGAGGCGGAAGGTTGGAGCCTGGGGCCGCCAGGATGGATGGGCGGGTCGACGCGGGTTTGTTTCCTCTGTTTTACCTCGAAAAAAATCCCCCCTGGCCCCCCTTTTTCAAAGGGGGGGATTCGTCCCGGACCGCGTTGCCAACCGTGCATCCCCCAGGCTCCCGGGCTATCGGCGAAAGATATTTTTCAAAGCCTCGGTACCCCCGGAAGGCAAAGCCAACCCACGGAAAGACGCAAAGTTTTTTGGAAGGGGGTTTGGGGGAAACCTTTTTTTCA
>JAHJUF010000196.1 GCA_018829095.1 Pseudomonadota bacterium
CCGGCGGTGTTCCCATACCCGTTTCCGAAACCCAGTCCGTCGCCGTTTCCGTATCCATTGCCTTTGGCTGCGGCGGTGTTGCCATATCCGTTACCGAATCCGGACCCGGCGGTGTTCCCGAACCCGTTTCCGTAGCCCCCGCTGGTATTTCCGTATCCGTTTCCGTATCCCCGGCTCGCGGTGTTCCCGAACCCGTTGCCATAATCAGCGGGGATGGAGCTTTCGGGAACTCCATAGACCCTGGCCAAATAGCTGGCCGGGGGAATCAGCCCCAGCCCCAGGGCATTGATTTCCTCGGGGGTGGTGGGGATGATGAATTTGGGTTTGACGCGTTCGACACGCTCGGGTTCCTCAGCGTTTCCGTTTCCGTTTCCGTTTCCGTATCCATTACCGCCGGCGGCTCGGCGGAAATCCGTGGACTCCACACGCCGGGCGATTCTCCTCATCCCGGGACGCTGGTATTCCAGGGGAGCGGATTTGGGCAGCACAACGAAGATGACGTTCTTGTACCAGATGCGCTCGAATTTGGACAGGGGAAAGGAGATGTTTCCCATGGACGGGTCAGCCAGCATGACGTGGTCTTTGAAGATGCCCTTGACCACGACGAAATGCAGGTACCCATACAGGTCGATGGAGACGATATAGGGGATCTTGAGTTTTCTGATATCTTCGAGCTGAGTTTTGTATCCGTGGGCCTCGTAGCCCAGCGCCTGGACCAGGCTTTTCATGTCCAAAAGGGAGAAAGCCCGTGTTTCCGCGATTCGCTGGACATCGCCGTATTTCAAAAGGCCGTTGATGATGTTGCCTTCGGTGAGTTGTTCGGCGAGATAATAATTCAGAAGGGTGGTAAGGGCTGCGGACCCGCAGGAATAATCGTACATCTGCCTGACAACGTTGTGGAATTTTTTTTCCGCCATGGAAGGGAGGGCCTGCCTGGCGAGAGTAGGCTCCACGAGCCCCGTTTCCACCATATAGGTCCCCTCGGGAAAATCCCGTGGCTCCAGGAATCCTCCCGTCAGGGCTACCCCTATGAGGAATGCGGCAAGAACGTGCATGGCGTCTTCGTCCCCGGGGCGTATGGTAGCGAACCGGCGGTTTTGTCCCGGGGCAGGCGAAAAATACCGGTCCGCAGGCTATCCTCGATAAGGCGGGGCGCCGCCACCGCGGCGTTTAAGCGGTGGCGGCGCCTCCCAGTGGAACCCGCCCATGGGGAGCGGGGCGATTCGGGCAACAGGCCAACCGGGCTCCGGGGCGAACCCCGGAGCCCGGTGACTGCAACTACTAGTGTCCGTTGATCCGGACCGTCATGCCGGTAACCGCCAGGCTGCCGATCGTCAGGCTGCCCAGGGAGTCGCCGAGGCCAAAGCCAGCAGAATCGGCCAGGCGGATGGCGGCGATGTTGGCATTGATGATCGTGGAGGGCACGCCGATCACCAGGTAAGCGGTGGTGCCATCGTAGCAAGCATCAATCGTCAGACCGTCCACCGTGATGGGGCCGGCGGTGATCGTGGAGAGGATCAGGAAGCCAGCCGTGGTGTAGGTCGTGCAACCATCGTTGTCACCCCACGCGACGTAGCCGCCGGTGATCTCCTGGGTCAAGTCGATGGTGATACCCGTCTGACCGGTAACGTCAGACATCTCGTTGCCGGACATTTCGTCCATGTTCATGAACGCGCTCATACCCGCCATTGCGGAAATCGGGGCGAGCAGCAGCAGGACAACCGCCAGAACCAGAATCTTCTTCATTGCCATACCTCCCTATAAAGTGTGGTGCGTTTTGGGGACATTCCAGGGCGCGTCCCGTGCGCCGAGAAAGAAGCGTCCCCGGTTATCCCGGATTTTAGTGTCCGGAGATCTTGATCTTGCCGAAGCTGATGGCCGTGTCGCTGATCTGGAACTTGCCCAGACTCTCGACCGTGGCGCCGATGGCATCGCCGATGATCAGGTCGTTGATGATGAAATCGCCGGTGATGAGGTTGCCAGCGCCCGTGTCGATCTGCAGGTAGCTGGTGGTGGCCGTGGAGCCGGCATCGATGATCACGCCGGAGAGGCTCACCGAAGGCATGGTCACGCCGGAGAGGATCACCGCGCCGGTGGCGCCTGCGCCGGTGAAGCCGTCTTTGTCTTCCCAGGCCATGTCGCCCGCGCTCATGGTGACGGACATGTCAATGGTGATACCGGTCTGACCTTTGACATCCTGGAGTTCCGTGTCGGTGATCGCCGTCATGCCGGCCCAAGCGGCCAAAGGCAGCAACGCGATCACGGCCACCCAAAACAGGGTCCTTTTCATCTGTGTTCTCCTTTCAACAGTGAGGTGGTTAGAGTACAAGGCCTTGCGGCCTGTTGCCCCCGCGGTTAGTGCGCGTAAAGCTTCAAAACGCTGGTGGTGCTGAAATCGACATCGCCGAGTTGCAGGGATCCGATGGGCGTGCCCGTGTTGGCGCTGGTGCCCAGGCGGACGTCGCTGAAGAAGATTCTGCCGTTTAGATCCGGCAGGCCGATCACCAGCATGGTGCTGCCCGACCGGGTGCCCAGGTCCAGGGTGAGTCCGGTGAGCTGGGCGTTGGAGCCCACACCGGGGTCGTTGATCGTCAGGCCGCCGAAGGTGAAATAGCCGGGGGCGGTGGCGAAGGACACTCCGTCGCTGTCGCCGTAGCACATGTACCCCGTGGTGGCCCCGGCGTCCAGGTCGATGGTGATGCCCACCTGACCCTTGACCTCAGCCATGCCGTCCTCGTCCAGGACGGTCATTCCGGCCAGGGCCAGGGCGGGCAGCAAAAGGGCCGAAAAAAGGGCCGCCAGGAAAATTTTCTTCTTCATTTCAGGTCTCCCCACCGCCACCGGCCATGGGGCCTTGAGCGGGTCGGTCCTGGGCATTTGTCAGACGTGCGTTAGACCGAAGTCCTGATGGTAGCGGCCGCGTCGGGTTGCCGCGTCCGGTATGTCCGTATGCTTTGCGCCGGGTGGGGCGCGCCCAACTTAGGGATATCCGAGAAGGATAAACGAGAGGAACGTGTGCATCTTAGAAGGAATCCCAATCCGTTGTCAACAAGGAAGTTTGATTTCTTTCCCTGGATTCCGGGCTGTTGGCCCGGGTGAGGCGTTTTTACCCATGGTCCAGGGAAACCCCATGCCCCGCCACTTTCCCATGAGGCGGGACAAAGCCTTGCAGAGCGGGTTTTCCGAGGATTGCGGATCATGGCAGGATGCTCCTTCGCCCTGATATCCTGCAAGGGACGTGCCGTGAACTCGCCAGCCCGGGCCCTGCCTTCCCATCCAGGGGGAAGGTTGACATCCGGGCTTCAAAACCCTACTCTGCAAACTCCTTGCTATCCCTGTCGATCAAGCTCCCGGGCCCGGCCCGGACAAAAATCTTCTCCCTCGTCTTGACGGAAAGCCATGTCCCGAAAAAACAGGTCCGGGGCCAGTGATCGCCCATCCCGGAGGCCGCCGGCCCCGGAATCGAAACGCATGATCAAGGCCCCGGAGCAAGCCGCCGCCCTTGATTACTGGCCCAGAATCCGGGTCAGCCCCTGGTTCCATTGCCTCCTTTTCCTGGCGGCCTCCCTGGTCCTGTACGCCAACAGCCTCCACGGCCCTTTCGTACTGGACGACATCCACAGCATCTCCAAAAACCCCGGCATCCAGATCAGCGACCTTTCCCCCCGGTCCCTGGTCCAGGCGGCCACGGCCCCCTTTTCCCCCAACCGGCCCGTGCCCAAGCTCAGTTTCGGAATCCAGGCCTTTGCAAGCGGCCAGGACCCGTATGCCTTCCATCTGGTGAACGTCCTCATCCATGCCCTGACGGGGATGCTCCTGTATCTCCTCCTGCGTCTCACCTGGGCCAGGGCCCCGGCCCTGCCGGAGGACCGGTCCGCCGGGTTTTGGGTTCCCCTGGCCGCCACGGCCCTGTGGCTCGTGCATCCGGTCCAGACCCAGAGCGTGGCCTATATCGTCCAGCGCATGACCTCCCTGGCCGCCCTGTTCTACGTGGCCTCCATCCTCTGCTACGCCCGGGGGAGGCTTTCCGGGACCCGGGGGGCGAAGGCGGGCTGGTTCCTCGGCTGCGCGGCCTGCGGCGCGGCGGCCGTGGGGTCCAAGGAGATCGCCGTCACCCTTCCCGTGTTCCTTTTCTTATACGAATGGTTCTTCTTTCAGGATCTTTCGGGGCGCTGGCTGGTCCGCAAGCTCCCGGCCCTGGGGGTCCTGGTTGCGGGGGCCGTGGCCGTGCTCCTGGTGTACACGGACTTCGACCCTATGGGGAGAATCCTCCGGTCCTACGAAAACCGGGATTACTCCCTGATCCAGCGGGTGTTCACCGAGTGGCGGGTGGTGGTCTGGTACGTGACCTTTTTCCTGGTCCCCCTGCCGTTCCGCCAGACCCTGGACCATGATTTTTCCC
>JAHJUF010000197.1 GCA_018829095.1 Pseudomonadota bacterium
GTGGTTTCCATGCTTTTCGCTTCCTCGACCGTGATGACGCCTTCCTTGCCCACCTTGTTCATGGCCTCGGCGATGATGTTGCCGATGGTCTCGTCGGTGTTGGCGGAGATGGTGCCCACCTGGGCGATCTCACGCTGCTCCTTGGTGGGCTTGGAGAGCTTCTGAAGCTCCTTGACAACCGCCTCGCAGGCCTTGTCAATGCCCCGCTTGATGGCCATGGGATTGTTGCCGGCCACCACGAGCTTCACGCCCTCTTCATAGATGGAGCGGGCCAGAACCGTTGCCGTGGTGGTGCCGTCGCCGGCCGTGTCCGAGGTCTTGGAAGCCACTTCCTTCACCATCTGGGCGCCCATGTTCTCGAACTTGTCCTCGATCTCGATCTCCTTGGCCACGGTGACGCCGTCCTTGGTGACCGTGGGGGAGCCCCATGCCTTGTCGATGACCACGTTGCGGCCCCTGGGCCCCAGGGTCACGGCCACGGCGTCGGCGAGCGTCCGGACACCGGTAAGCATGGCCTCGCGGGCCTTCATATCGTACTTGATTTCCTTGGCAGCCATTTTCAGATTCCTCCTTGTAACGTTTTGCCCGGATAAGGGTCCGGTCGGGTTACTGGATGATTCCCAGGACGTCGTCCTCGCGCATGATGAGGTATTCCTCGCCCTCGATCTTCACTTCCGTGCCCGAGTACTTCCCGAACAGGATCCGGTCGCCTTTCTTGACTTCCAGAGCAATCCTCTTGCCATCGTCTCCGGTCTTGCCGGGACCCACGGACACCACCTTGCCCTCGGCCGGCTTTTCCTTGGCCGAGTCCGGGATGATGATGCCGCCCTTGGTCTTGGCCTCTTCCTCGACGCGCTTGACCAGAATACGATCCGCCAAAGGTTTGATGTTCATCTCTTTCTCTCCCTTTCACCACGTTTATTTTGTATGCGCCGTCGACCCCGCCCGGGGTTTTGGCGTCTTCAGAGCTTGTGTGAAAAAGCCGAATACCGCAGGGGTATTACTGATTTTCCAGAATGCAGCCCGGGCGTAACTTAATCATGGAACGCAGCCTGTAAAGCCTTGGTACAAATTTTTTCGCCCAGCTGATACGCCTTTTTATTCAATGGGTTATTGCCACACCCCTTTCAGGGAACAGAAAAAGCGCCCGAACGGCCTCCGGGCGCTTTTTCCTCTTTTCGCCGTATCCGGCGGTGAGGCGTCAGTCGCTGGATGACTTCTTCTCCGTGGTCTTCTCCGCGCTTTTTTCCGTCTTGGTTTCGGTGGTCTTGGGCGCGGGCGAAGAAGAAGGTGCCCCCGACTTGCTGGCGTAGTCCGTCACGTACCAACCGCTACCCTTCAGATGGAAGCTGGAATGGGAGACAAGCTTCCTCAGCTTGCCCTGGCAACTCCTGCAGGAGGTCAGGGGAGCGTCGGAAAATTTCTGCAAGGTCTCCTCGACCATTCCGCATTCCGTGCATTCGTATTCATAAAGGGGCATGCTCCAACCCTCCTCACGGCTGGTTTCAATGTTTCCATGACCAATCCATAACTATAGTCCCGAGATGCCGGTTGTCAAGCCCCCGATTCGGCCGGGCGGCGGGTCCGCCGGACTCGCGGCAGCCCATGCATCGGGCGGGGGCTGCCATTTCCGGTAGAACTTCAGGAGCCGGGAAAGCCCCGGTATGCTCGCCTTTTCCAGGATCTTCCGGGTCTTTTCATGCACCCGGCGCTCCTCGGCCATCTTCTCGGGCCAGGTGGCGTCGAAATGCTGGAGGAACAGGGAAAACCGCACCACGTGGACCAGTTCGTGACACAGGACGTACAGGGCAAAGGGATACAGGGAAAGCTCCCGGCGCTGTTCCACAGCGTCAAGAATGGCGTGATCCTGGAGGCAGATCTTGTAGAAATCGTAGGACGCGGAACCCAGGGAGGTCTGGTGCTTCTGGCCCCGGTAGCGCACGATCTGGGCAAAGGGTCCGCACACGATCTCGCCGGGTTCGAGCCCGGCCAGGGTGCATACGTCGTATCGGTGCCTCAGCCACTGATTGGCCGACATCTTGTAGGCCTCGGCAACCAACTCCTCGGCCACGGACGCCGCATCGCCCATCACCCGGATCTGATCCGCCTCAAAATGCCTGGGCCTTTCCATGGCAAAACTCCCAACCTCTCCGTTTTCCCGATTCTCCTTTATAAAAATAACACCGGACTGGCCGCGAATCAATGGCCGGCCCAGGGAAGGAGGGCCCGGACCCCCGGAAAAACAGATAATCCTTGTCATGGTCCGGGCCCTGGTGTATGAGGGGGCACAAGTTTCCGGAGAACCATCACCGACTGCTCAATAACTGTGATACTCATGGATTCCAAGTAGTTCCCCCCCCCCTGTTGGACCGGGGGAGGCTGAAAACCGGGGGTCCCGGTATATACGAGTCGTGCCGCACCGGGCTTTGCGTAAAGATCCGGGCGTTTCTTTTCCCCAAACATCAACAGGAAAGGGAGGCGTATGATGAAGAAACTTTTGGCATGCCTCGTGGTTGTGTTGGCGGCCTGTGCGCTGGCAGCCCCGGCCCCGGCCGCCGCCGAGGCGAAAGTCACGGAACTGACCTTCTCCATCTTTTTCCCCCCCACCCACGCCCAGGCCAAGGCGGCCGAGGGATGGGCCAGGGAAGTGGAGAAGCGCACCAACGGCGCGGTGAAGATCACCACCTTCCCCGGCGGCACCCTCACCAAGGCCCCCGATGTCTATGACGGCGTGGTCCAGGGTATCTCCGATATAGGCAACTCCTGCTTCGCCTACACCCGGGGCCGTTTCCCGATCATGGCGGCTGTGGACCTGCCCATGGGCTACTCCAACGGCATGGTGGCCAGCCAGGTGGCAAATGCCTTTGCCGAGGGCGACGCCAAGAGCGAACTTTCCGACGTGAAGGTTCTCTACGTCCACGCCCACGGGCCCGGCCTGCTCCACACGCTCAAACCCGTCCGGACCCTGGAGGATCTGAAGGGCATGAAGATCCGGGCCACCGGCCTTTCCGCCAAGGTGGTGGAGGCTCTGGGCGCGGTGCCCGTGGCCATGCCCCAGCCCGAGACCTACGGCGCCCTGAAAAAGGGCGTGGTGGAGGGCACCTTCGGTCCCATAGAGGTCCTGAAGGGCTGGAACCAGGCCGAAGTGGTGAAATACACCACCGACTGCACCGGCGTGGGCTACACCACGGCCATGTTCGTAGTCATGAACAAGGCCAAGTGGGACAGCCTGTCCCCCGAAATCCAGAAAATCCTGGACGAGGTTTCCGCTGAGTACGTGGCTGTGCACGGAGCCGCCTGGGACGAAGCGGACGCCGAGGGCCGGGCCCACACCCTGGCCCAGGGCAACGAGATCATCGAGCTTTCCGCCGAGGAAAATGCCCGGTGGAAGGCTGCGGTCCAGCCCGTCATCGACGACTACATCAAGAACCAGGAAAACGGAAAAGCCTACGTGGAAGGTGTCCGGGCCCTCATCGAGATGAATTCGGCGAAATAGAGGGACATGGCTTTTCTGGACCGATTCGCCAGCCGGCTGGCTGACCTCCTGCAACTGGTGGCGGGGGGCGCCGTGGCGGGCATGATGCTGATCACCACTGCGGACGTGGTTCTGCGGTTCTTCAGGTGTCCCATCCCGGGCACCTATGAACTGGTGGGCTTTTTGGGGGGCGTGGCCGTTGCCTTTGCACTGGCCCACACCACCGCGATCCGCGGCCACGTGGCCGTCAGCATCCTCGTCCGGCGCCTCCCGTCCGTCTGGCAGCACGTCCTGGACGCAGCGACCAGCCTCCTGTCGGTCTTCTTCTTTGTCCTGGCCACCTGGCAGTTCCTGGAGATGGCCCATTCCTACCAAAAGGCCGGCCAGGTGTCCCAGACCCTTGAGATCCCCCTGTACCCGGTCCTGTACGCCATTTCCTTCGCCTGCGCGGCAACCTGCCTGGTGCTCTTCAGCCAGGCGGTCGAACACATCCACAAGGCCCGGTCCCGATGAGCCCCACCACCGCCGGAATCATCGGGATCATCCTTTTGGTGATCTTCCTGTTCTCCAGGATGCCCGTGGGCTTCGTCATGGGCCTCCTGGGGTTCGCGGGATTTGCGTGGCAGGTGGATCTTTCGGCGGCCGTGGCCCTGATCTCCCGGGATCTGTTCTCGATCTTCGCCAATTACGACCTCACGGTGATCCCCCTGTTCGTGCTCATGGGCCAGATCGCCTTCCAGTCCGGGATCAGCCGCCGGCTCTACGACTCGGCCTACGTGATCTTCGGCCACCGCCGGGGGGGGCTGGCCATGGCCACGGTGGGCGCCTGCGCCGCGTTCTCCGCCGTGTCCGGGTCCACCAACGCCACGGCGGCCACCATGGCCGTGGTCACCCTGCCGGAGATGAAACGCCACGGCTACGACATGGGACTCGCCACGGGCACGGTGGCGGCCGCAGGGAGCCTGGGCATCCTCATCCCGCCCTCGGTGATCTTCATCGTCTACGGCATCCTCACGGAGCAGTCCATCGGCAAGCTCTTCGCGGCGGGCATCATTCCGGGAATCATCCTCACCATCCTGTTTCTGGTCACCATCCAGATCCGGGTGTGGATAAATCCGGCCCTGGCCCCCCCTGGGCCCCGGACCACTTTCAGGGAAAAGGCCCGCTCCTTCATCGGCGTCCTGGAGACACTCCTCCTGTTCGGCATGGTCGTCGGCGGGATGTTCTTCGGCATCTTCACCCCCACCGAGGCCGCGGCTGTTGGCGCCTTCCTCACCCTGGCCATCGCGGTGATCCGCCGCCAGATCACCTGGCCGGGATTCATCCGGTCCCTGGCCGATACCACCCGCATCTCGTGCATGGTCATGATGATCGTGGCCGGCGCGGTCATCTTCGGCCACTTCATGGCCATCACCCGGGTGCCCTTCACCCTGGCCGAGTGGATCAGCGGGCTGCCCCTGCCCGGCTGGGCCATCATGGGGATGATCGTCCTGGTCTACCTCTTCGGGGGGTGCTTCATGGACGCCCTGGCCATGGTCATGCTCACCGTGCCCATCTTCTATCCCCTGGTCCTGGCCGTGGGCTTCGACCCCATCTGGTTCGGGGTCACCGTGGTCCTCATCACGGAGATGGGCGTCATCACCCCGCCTGTGGGGGTGAACGTCTACGTGGTGGCCGGCGTGGCCAAGGACGTGCCCCTGGAAACCATCTTCAAGGGCGTGCTCCCCATGCTCGTGCCCCTGATCATCTGCACCATCCTGCTCCTCTTTTTCCCTGAAATCGCCCTCTTCCTCCCCCGGCTCATGCACTGATAGCCGCGTGCCCCGAGGTTCCGGGGACCCGCTCGGCCTGCTCCTTTTGAATCTCCGCGTCGTCCGGCGGGAAACGAAAAATCATGTGGCAGGGATGGATCTGTGTTCCAAAACAGCCTCTTTTTGAACAAGGGTCCGGGACGGGTTTCCCCCTGGAAAAAGGAGGAGAAAAACCGCCCCTGGAATCGTATGGCTCAATCAGCAACCGTCCAACTTACCCGAATGATCGCAACTTGGCAGGAAAAGGGGGAGCCGCTGGCCTCCGGACGACCTTCCCCTCACGCCGGGTTGGGCGGAGCCTGGGCATCAACCGGTGGGGCTTCCAGGACTGCCGGAGGCGGCTTGGGCGGCTCCACGGGCTGGACCCGCAGGGTCACCTGGACCGCCGGGGGCTGGCCTTCCAGGAAGCGGACCCCGGCCGGGAACTGGAGGCGGGGGGTAAGGGAGGTGGTCTGGGTGATCTTCCTGAGGTCCACGGGGCTTGTCTGGATTTTGATGTCCGAAACCCCGGGGGCGGCCCACAGCGTCACCCGGGCCGGGACCACGGTGATGCCCAACAGGGTCAGCCCAGGGGAAAGGGATCCCTGGACCTGGACTTCCACGGGCACCTCCACGGGAAGGAGCTTCTGGGCCGTCAGGGTGATGGAGGGAGGGCGCACCGACGCCACCGAGAGATTGGCCGGAATTTTCACCAGGCGGCTGGAAAGGACCACCTCCTGGGCGCCCTCGGTGACGTTGGTCAGGTCCACGGAGACCGTGAGGGTGGCCGGGTCCAGGAGCCGGAAAGCCTGCTCCGGACCTTTCAGGGTGACCTGGGCCTGGGTGGCGCTGGAGGCTTCGATGACCCAGCGTTCCGACAGGTTCCGGTACTCGATGGGGAACACGAACTCCCGGCGGATGATGTCCTTCTGGTGCCCGAAGGCTGTCCACAGGATCATGGAGAGAGCCAGAGCCAGGGCCTTTTGGCCGGTGTTCTTCTTCATCCACCCGGAAACGGACTGGCGGGGGCCGCCGGGTCCCATATTGGCGTAGACGCTTTGCAGGATTTCGTGGAGTTCGTTGGGATTTTCCAGGCGGTGGATGGCCCCGTCCCGGGCCACGGAAATGGTGCCCTTCTCCTCGGAAACCACCACGCAAATGGCGTCCGAACGCTCAGCCAGGCCCAGGGCCGCAGTGTGGCGAAGCCCGGAGAGGCCGAACTTCTTGGAATGGGGCGACAGGGGCAGGTGGCAGCCAAACCGCAGGACCTTGCCGTCCTGGATGATGACCGCGCCGTCGTGACCAATGGAATGGGGATCGAAAAGGCTCTCCAAAAGGGGCTCGGAAAGGGTCCCGCCAAGGATTACCCCCCCCTCCAGGTGCCGGTCCAGGGGCTCGCCCCCCACGATGACCATGAGGGCCCCCACCTTTCTGGAGGCCAGGGAGGCGGCGATGGAACTGATGATCTCCATCTCCCGGACATCCTCTTCCTCCAGGCTGTTCTTGCCCCTCCTGCCCCAGGTGGCCAGGCCCTCGAAAAACCGCCGGAGGTCCTCCTGGAAAATCACCACCAGGGCCAGGATGAGCACGGCGAAAAAACCCTGGAGCACCACGGCGGTGAGATACAGGTCAAAGGCCCGGGAAAGGAGGTACACCAGGCCCAGAAGCCCGACGCCCCAAAGGACGAAGCGCGAGGCTGTCCGCGTCATCCAGATCAGGAACCCGTAGAGAAGCAGGGCGATGATGAGGATGTCGAACAGGTCCTGGATGCGGAATCCCTGAACCAGGTTCATGAAGAAATCGGGCATTGTGCACATCCGGGGCAGAGAAATACACGGCCTTGCAGGCCGATTCGTTAACACGCCTTATCACGGCTTTATACTAGTTCCTCGGGCCGCAAAGGGCAAGAGCCCGGTGGGCCGGGCCGCGATTTTTTCCGGATCAGGAGAACCATGACCGTTTCCATCTCCGAATCCCTGGCTGTCCTGGAAAGATACACCATCAGCACCGGGGAGGAAATGGGAGGCCGGTTCCTTTTTTCCCTCCGCGGACTGGCCATGGCCTTTGTCCGGCCTTCAGGGTCCGCCGTCTCCTGGAGCAAATCCACTTCATCGGCATGAAGTCCCTGTTCGTGGTGCCCCTCACCGCCGCGTTCACGGGCATGGCCCTCAAGAGCGCCTGCATCCAAAACCGTGACAAGAGGATTGCCCAATAGGGGGAGGTTCAGGAGAGGGGGCCGGGAAAGGAGGGTCCGGGCGGGGGCTCGCCCAAAAAAACAAACCCCGGGCGGTGAGCAAGTTTGGGGCAACCCGGGAAGGCGTTTCCGGCCCTTATTTTGCTCACCGCGCCGGGGCCAAAATCCGAGGGCCCTCCCCCCGGACAGACCAGGCGATGCTTTCCTAATAATTGAAGCCGTACTTCTGGCGTTCCTTCAGGGTCTCCTCCACCGTGTCGGCCATGGAGTACATGGACATGAACTCGTCACTGTACTGATCACCCTCCCGCACGGAGAGGATCTTGTCCCGCAGTTCCATGATGTCCTTGGAGAAGGCCAAGAGATCCTCGCTGCTCATGGACATGACCTGGGTGAAACGCTCGCGGAGACCCCTGAAGTCCTGGGCGAAGAACTTCTCCTCCTTTTTCACGGCCTTTTCCATGGGAACGGTCAGGGCCACCTTTTCCAGCCTGACGACCTTTTCGGCCACGGGCTTGGCCGCAGCGGGAGTGAAAACCTCCTCCTCGGGCAGGGGCAGGAAAGACTCGCTGATGTTCCTGACATGGTCCTTGAACACGCCCACGGTTCCGTCCCGGTACTGGAACATGATCATGGAGCCTTCCTCCCAGTACACGGAGGCGACGATCTGGCGTCCGTTTTCCAATTCGATCACATAATAGGCGCTCGCCGCGCTGGGAAGGGCGAAAAACAGAGCCGCGCATGCCGCGATGATGAGGATTCTTTTCATTTTGGCCCTCCTTGGTTTGCGAAGCATCATCTCTATTTTCCTTAGCTGATACCGTTTTCCGTTCGCCACCATCTATTGCCAGAATCGTGCCACAAAGAATAAAAAACGTTTTTCAAATTTAAACAATGAGTTACGGCAAAGCCCATTCCCAAGCGCCCCCCCGGCGGCCTCTGTATTATGGTTTTTCCATAAGTTCTTTTTCCCAAGTTCCCGGAAAAACCATAAAATGGGGGTCGGATACCCTTTCACGGAATAGACAGACCATGCACAAGGGGAGGTTTTGGGCGAGCAAAGCCTGAAGCAGGTTCCTCCCTTTGACTCCGGGGCGGACTTGGGGGGACAGGGGGGATTTTCTCGTGGCCTGCTTATTGGGTAACTGGGTAGGAGTTCAAGGGTTGTGGAGTTCCGGAACCCAACCTGCAGTCATTGCCCATAAGGGGACAGGGGGGTTCTAAAACAGATTCATGTCCCGCATGCTCAAAAACTTCATGCTTGCGCTGGACAGGGCGCTGCCCACCATGCAGGAGTTGTACTGGATGTCGATGCCTCCGTTGATATCCACGGTCTGGTTGGCCAGAACCGCGCCCTGGATGTTGACGCCCGCGCCCCCTCCGTTGAACACCAGGGTTCCCGTGACCAGGACGAGGCCGTTCCACTGGAATCCGCCCCCCAGGGTCAAGTCCCCATCCACCAGGAGGATTCCAAAGCCCGTAATGTTCGAGAGCTTCAGCCCCCCAACATTGTAGGGGTTGGAGGTATCTGAAAAGACCGTCACGAAATCATCCGGCCCGCCAAAGGCGTCCCCGAGCACGTCCGCCTGGATCTCTTCGGTGGCGTTTTCCTTGAAGGCGTCCACCGAGGCCTGGATGTCAATGTCTGAAGGTCCCTGGACGATACTGGCTGGATTGCCTTCCAGGATGGGATCTCCGTTCACGTTGGTGATGGAAGGGATCAGCGTGTAGATGGGGGGAAGACCGGCTTCCATGCCGCAGTCGTCCCGGCCGTCCACGATCATGGCGCTGCCGTTGCCTGTCACGTTTCCCCGGGCATAGAGGCCGGCCATGATGGGCGGACCGGGGGGCATGACCCCCTCGATTTCCAGGACGCGGAAACCTCCCTGGCTCATGCCGAAGGCGGTGATGATCTCCACGGGCTTGCGGGACGTGGCCGAGGCGGTGGTGAACTGGCAGAGCTTGTTGGGGTCCGACGGATCGCCGTATCCGTAATAGATGATCTTGCCCGGGGAACTGGCCGGGTTGACGCCCAGATTGCCGTCCCCGTCGTAGTAATGGGGATGGGCCGTGGTGTGGCCCAGCTTCTCGGCGTCATACTCCCGCTTGTGCCGGATGTGGACGAAATACTTCACGTCGGTCTGGACGCTGTTCAGCGTCTTGGAGGTATTTTCCTTGTCCGCGGCGGTGGGATAGTAGTTCTTGTAGTTGGAGTTGAAATAGGGATCGTCGGCAACGGTCCAGTCTGTGGTGGAAAGCAGGTAGGCCGACCAGTTGGGGTCCGGGGTGGTGGACGGATCGCCCAGGAACAGATCGTCCGCGTCCGTGCCGTTCAGGCGAAGCCTGGCCTCGGTTATACCGGCCCGGGCGTTGTAGTAAGCCTGCTTCACGGCCCGGTACTGGCCGCTGATGGCCAGGTCGTTGGAGGTCATGAGGTAGGCGATGCTCCCAAGGGTGGCCAGGATCAGAACGAACATGAGGCCCATCACCAGGGCCATTCCCCTCTGGTCGGAAAGGATCTTTGAGGCA
>JAHJUF010000198.1 GCA_018829095.1 Pseudomonadota bacterium
CATCATCGTGCTGGAGATCGCCGGCCGCGTGATGGGGGTCATCGCCGATGAGATCTCCGACGTGCTGGAGATCCAGCCCGAGGACTTGCAGGCCACGGGGAACCTGCCCCCGGGCATCTCCCGGGAGTTCCTGAGAGGCGTGGGCCGGAAGGAAAGCCAGATGGTCATCCTCCTGGACGTGGACCGGCTGTTGTCCCAGGAGGAGCTGGAAATGGTGGACGCCACGTGAGCATTGCCGAGATCACTCCCCAGGAGTTCGATCTGTTTCGAAGCCTCATCGAACAGAAAGTGGGGATCGGTCTAACCCAGGAAAAGAGAAGGTTCCTGGGGCGCAAGCTGGCCCGGCGCATAAAGGAACTCTCCCTTTCCTCCTACGCCTCCTACTACCGCCTGGTGGGGAGCCGGGAAGGGGAGGCGGAGCTGGCCCGGCTCCTGGGCATGGTGACCATCGGCCAGACCCAGTTCTTCCGGGGGGACCACCAGTTCACCCTGTTCGCGGACAAGCTCCTGCCCCAGATCCTGGAAAGGAAAAAGGACGGGGGGCGGGTGCGCTTCTGGTCTGCGGCCTGCAGCATGGGCCAGGAGCCCTACAGCATTGCCATCCTGCTCCTGGAGAAAACCCGCCAGGCACGGGATCTGGACATGAAGATCCTGGCCACGGACGTGGACCGGGAAAGCCTCCGCTTCGCCCACGCGGGGCGCTATCCTGGGTCCGTGAAGGCTGAGGTGCCGTCGCCGTATCTCTCCCGGCACTTCAAGCTGGAAAAGGGGCCCGGGGGCGAAGGGTACCGGGTGCGGGAAGAGGTCCGGAGGCTCATCTCCTTCAGGACCCTGAATCTGCTGACCTTCCCCTACCCCATGGCCGGGCCTTTTGACGCCGTGTGGCTGAGGAACACCATGATCTATTTCGGCGCCCCTGCCAAGAAGGCCATCCTGGCGGAGGTCCAGCGCCTCCTGGTTCCGGGGGGGTTTTTGTGCCTGGGGGGCTCGGAAAGCCTCCTGGGCCTGGACGCCCGGTTCTCCCTGCTGTCTCATGCCGTATACGTGAAAAGCTAGGGCTGTTTCCCAAAAGGATTTCGTCATGAGATAGAGCGAGAAATTATAGAGCAAGAAAGCAGGGGGAAAAGGGCCGCAGGCGTGGCAGGGCCACGTCGAGGACCTTTTTTCTTCGCTGACGCGGCCATGGAGTTTTACAGCCCATCGCAAGGGAAATCTTTTTGGTATCATCCCTGACCCGGATTGTTCATGAAGCGTTTTTACAGCCACAAACTGCGCCGTCACGTGGTCATGCTCCGGGCCGGGGAGTACTACGTATCGGACACGGGGGAGGTGCTCTACACCCTCCTGGGGTCCTGCATGGCCGTGTGCCTGTTCGACCGCGAGCGGGGCATCGGGGGCATGAACCACTTCCTTCTGCCCGGCATGGTGCACCCGGACGAGATCTTCACCAGCGAGGTGGGGCGGTACGGCATGTACGCCATGGAGCTTCTCATCGGCGAGCTCATCAAACGGGGCGCCCGGCGGGAGAAGCTCCACGCCAAGGTCTTCGGCGGCGGAGCGGTCCTGAAATTCCGCGACGGCGACGGCGACATCACGGGCTCCAACGTGCGCTTCACCACCAAGTTTCTGGAACTGGAGGGCATCCCCACGGGCATCCGGGACGTGGGGGGCAACCAGGGCCGGAAGATCCTGTTTTTTACGGACACCGCCAAGGCCCTTTTGAAACGGTTCAACATGGAAAAAGACCTTCAGACCTTCGAGGAGGAGAGGGCCTACAAGAGCCGGGTGTTCTATCCCAGGAAACCCAAGCCCCGCGATCCAGGGTCCGTGATCCTGTTTTAGCTTCATCAGGCCGCCGGGAAACGTGAGCTGCCGCGCTGCGCCAAATCCCTGGCCGCTGCGGTGTACCATTCACGGGGTGAAATTGCGCCCCATTCCAAGGAGTTGTGCGCCGCCGAGGGGGCTTTTCGCTCATCGTTTTTGAGCAGCCTGTTCCAGGCGGACGAAAAAGGAAAGGGTGGGCCATGCTGGCCCGGCCCTCGTGGAAAAGCCCCAAGACCATGAAAAAAATACGCGTGCTCATCGTGGACGACTCGCCGGTGGTCCGGTCCATCCTGGAACGGATCCTCACCGCCGAGCCGGACATCGAGGTCCTGGCCACGGCCTCGGACCCCTACGAGGCCAAGAAATGCATCCTTGAGCAGGCCCCGGACGTGGTGACCCTGGACGTGGAGATGCCGCGCATGGACGGCATCACCTTCTTGAAGAGGCTCATGAGCTACCGGCCCTTGCCGGTCATCATGATCAGCTCGTTCACCACGGAAAACAGCCGGAAGACCCTGGAGGCCCTGGAAGCCGGGGCCGTGGACTTCGTGCCCAAACCCACTGCGGACCTGGAGGGCGGCCTGGCCGCCCTTTCCCGGGACATCGTGGCCAAGGTGCGGATCGCGGCAACGGCCCGGGTCCGTCCGGCCCTTGTCCGGCCACGGCCGGTGCGGACCCCGGCCGTGGCCGGGGAGGGGCGGACCTCCCGGCTCTACAAAATCGTGGCCGTGGGCGCCTCCACCGGGGGGACCCAGGCCATCGAGCGCCTCCTTTCGTCCATCACCTTCCAGCCCAACGGCATCCTCATCGTCCAGCACATGCCCGCCCGGTACACCCAATCCTTTGCCCAGCGATTGAACGCCATGGTGCCCTTTGAGGTGTCCGAGGCCAAGGACCGGGACCGGGTGGAAAAGGACCGGGTCCTCATCGCCCCGGGAGGCCTCCATATGCGCCTGGCCCGGGATGCCAAGGGTTTTTTCGTGCGCACGGACGACCGGGCCCCGGTGAACCACCAGCGGCCATCCGTGGACGTGCTGTTCTCCTCGGTGGCCCAGGAGGCCGGGCGGGAGAGCGTGGGAGTGGTCCTGACGGGCATGGGGGATGACGGCGCCCGGGGGCTTCTGGCCATGCGCCGGTCCGGGGCCTACACCATCGCCCAGGACCAGGCCACCTCCGTGGTCTTCGGCATGCCCCGGGCAGCCATCGAGATGGGGGCCGCAACCGACGTGACCGGTCTCCACGAAATTGCCGAGGCCATCCAGGCCTCCGCCAGGAAACTCTGAGAGGTCCGGCCCACGGGCGCCGGCGGATTTTTCACGACCCCTCCTTCCCTGCCCCGAGCCGGGCACGGAGCCAAGCCATGGCGAAGATTCTGGTCATAGACGATTCCCGCCTCGTTTCCCACGTGGCCAAGACCATCCTCACCAAACAGGGCCACGAGGTCCTTTTGGCCTCGGAAGGGGCCTCGGGCCTGGACCTCGCCCGGGCCGAGATGCCCGACCTCATCCTCCTGGACCTCATCATGCCCGGCATAGACGGCTACGAGGTGTGTGAGAAGATCAAGAACGAGGAGGCGGAGACTGCGGACATCCCCGTCATCATGCTCACCTCCAAGGCCGAGAGCGCGGACAAGGTCCGGGGCCTGGAGGCCGGGGCGAGCGACTACGTGACCAAGCCCTTTGACGAGGGCGAGCTGGTGGCCCGGGTGAACACCCATTTGCGCTTGAAGGACCTCTACGAAAAGCTCCAGGAAAAGAACCGTCAGCTCCAGGAGCTGGCCAACCGGGACGGGCTCACGGGCCTGTTCAACCATCGCTACTTCCAGGAGGCCCTGTCCAAGGACTTCCAGCGGGCCATGCGGTATCACGAATCCCTGTCCTGCGTGCTTCTGGACATCGATTTCTTCAAGAAGTTCAACGACACCTACGGCCACCAGACCGGCGACGTGGTTCTCTCCACCCTGGGGAGGCTCATCGAAGATTCCCTCCGGGAGACGGACCTGGCGGCCCGGTACGGCGGGGAGGAGTTCGCCCTGGTGCTCTACCACACCCCCGCGCCGGCGGCCTTCATGGTGGCCGAGCGCCTCCGGGAAAGCGTGGAGGCTCACGAGTTCAAGGCCGACGAGCTGTCCCTCAAGGTCACCATCAGCGTGGGGGTGGCCACCTTCCCCCATGCCGAGATCCCGGACCACAAGACCCTGGTGGAATGCGCGGACAAGGCCCTGTACCGGGCCAAGGAAGCCGGTCGGAACCAGGTGATCCCCTACTGATGCCCCCCTCCACCTGGAGGACCTTCCTGCGCTTTTTTTGGGGCAGGCGGTTTGCTGTTCTCCCTGTAATGATTATAATAACAGTAATCTATTATCTCCGAAGCCCCATTCAACCGGAGACAGAGTTCCCTTCCCTGCCGGGAAATACAGTCATGGAGTGTGTGAATGCCCCCCAAGTTCAGCCGGGAGGAACTGGAGAAGAGAATCGCGGAGCTTGAGAGCCGTCTCGCCTCGGGGGGCCATCCCGAAGAGGACGCCTCCTCCCGGCACGCGGCCTGTGAGGAAATGTTCACCCACGTTTCAGCGGGTATCGCGGTTTACGGGGCCGTGGACGACGGCAGGGACTTTGTTTTCAAGGATATGAACCCCGCCGGGGAAAGGATCAGCCAGGTTTCACGGGAAGAGATCCTGGGCAAGGGTCTTTTGGAGATGTTTCCCGGCGTGGTGGACTGCGGCCTTTTCGAGATTTTCCAAAAAGTCTGGCGCACCGGAGAGCCGGGATACCTGGGGCCCACCATCTACCGGGATGACCGCGTGGAGCAGTCCGTGGAGAACCGCGTCTTCCGGGTACCGTCCGGGGACATCATAGCCATTTACAGCGATGTCACCGAACAGGTTGCAGCCCTGCGGCGTCAGAATCTCTATGCCGAGGTTCTGGGCATCCTGAACCATAGCGGGGGGTGGGAAAGCATCCTGGACAGCCTGCTTGAGGCCATCGTGGAGTTTTCCGGCTTCGAGGCTGTGGGCATCCGCCTGCGCCAGGGCGGGGATTTTCCCTACCTCCGGTCCCGAGGGTTTCCGGACGGCTTCCTCGAGCAGGAGAATTCCCTGTGCGCCTGCGACACCCAGGGAAAGGCCTGTCTGGACGAACAGGGCCGGCCTGTCCTGGAAGGCCTGTGCGGGAACGTGGTTCAGGACCGCGTGGACCCTTCCCTTCCCTTCTTCACCCAGGCCGGGAGCTTCTGGACCAACAGCACCACCGCGTTTCTGGCCACCACCACGGAAAAGGAAAGGCAGGGAAGAACCCGGAACCTTTGCAATACCCTGGGGTACGAGTCCCTGGCCCTGATCCCCCTGCGGGTCGACGGCGACATCGTGGGGCTTTTGCACCTGGCTGACCACCGCCGGAACCGCCTGTCCTCCGACATGGTGGAGTTCTTCGAGATGGTCGCCGCCAGCATCGGCGTCGCCCTGAAGAGGATGGCGGCCGAGGAGCAGGTGGGGCTGGCCAACGCCCGGCTCGGCCTGGCCCTCAAGTTTTCGGGTGTGGGGCTGTGGGACTGGAACATCACCGAGGAAAAGCTGTATTTTTCGCCGGAATGGAAAAAACAGATAGGCTACGAGCCCGATGAACTGAAGGACGAATTTGCCAGCTGGGAGAATCACCTTCACCCGGAAGACAAGGACCGGGTAAAGGGATACCTCCAATCCTACCTGGAGGGCCGGGAGGCGGAATACAGCATCGAGTTCCGCCTCCGGCACCGGGACGGCTCGTACCGCTGGATCCTGGCCCAGGGTGAGGCCCTGGGGAGGGAGAGCGGAAAGCCCTCCCGGATGCTGGGCTGCCATGTGGACATCACCGGACACAAAGAGGCCGGTGCGGCCCTGGCCAAGAGCGAGAGCCTGTTCCGCAAGGTGTTCGAGACTCTGCCCGTGGGCCTGTGGATCGCGGATGAAAAGGGAACCCTGCTGATGGGCAATCCCGCCGGGGTGAAAATCTGGGGAGGATCCCCCCTGGTTGATCAGGAGCAGTACGGGGTGTTCAAGGCCCGGAGCCTGCCATCGGGCAAGACGATCAAGCCCCAGGACTGGGCCCTGGCCCGTACGGTCAACGAGGGCGTCACCGTCACCGACGAGCTCCTGGAGATAGACGCCTTTGACGGCGTGACCAGGACCATCCTGAACTACACGACCCCGGTCCTGGATGACAAGGGCGCGATCCAGAACGCCATCGTGGTGAACCTGGACATCACCGAGCGGCGGAAGGCCGAGGAGGCGTTGCGGGCTTCGGCGGAAAAGCTCCACGCCATCGTGGACAACATAGGCATTGGCATCGCCCTGGTGGACACGGACATGCGGGTGCTGGAGATGAACCGGCGCATGAGGGAATGGTTCCCGGCGGTGGACCTCGGGAAGAAGCCCCTCTGCTACCAAGTGTTCAACAACCCGCCCCGGGACGCCATCTGCTCCTACTGCCCCACCTGCCGGTCCCTGGAGGACGGCGGCATCCACGAGACGGTGACCGAAACCCCCCAGGGCGGGGGAATCCGAAACTACCGCATCGTCTCCTCGGCCATCCGGGACGCCCAGGGCGCGGTGGTGGGCGCCATCGAGATGGTGGAGGACATCTCGGAGAAGCGGCTCATGGAAGCCCAGTTCCTCCAGGCCCAGAAGATGGAGGCCGTGGGCCGCCTGGCAGGAGGCGTGGCGCACGATTTCAACAACATGCTGGGGGTCATCCTGGGCTACGCCGAATTGGCCCTGGACCGGCTGAGCGAAGACGACCCGGTGCGGGAGGATCTGGCGGAAATCATCAAGGCCGGGGGCCGTTCCGCGGACCTCACCCGCCAGCTCCTGGCATTTGCCCGGCGCCAGATTGCCGTGCCCCGGGTGGTGGACCTGAACCGGGTCATGGAACACAGCGGCAACATGATGCGCCGCCTGGTGGGGGAGGACATCGAGGTCCGGTTCACCCCCGGCCCGGACCTCTGGCCCGTGAGCATCGACCCCAGCCAGGTGGACCAGATCATCGCCAACATGATGGTCAACGCCCGGGACGCCATCCACGGCGTGGGCCGGATAAGCCTGGAGACGGAAAACGTCGTCCTGGACACGGAATATTGCAGAACCCACCTGGACCTGACCCCCGGGGAATACACGATGCTATCCATCAGCGACACCGGCGAGGGCATGGACAGGGAGACCCGGGAACAGATCTTCGAGCCCTTTTTCACCACCAAGAGGGAGGGCAAAGGAACGGGCCTGGGGCTTTCCACGGTGTTCGGCATCATCAGCCAGAACAACGGCGCCATCCAGGCATACAGCAGCCCGGGCAAAGGCACCACCTTCCGGATCTATCTGCCCCGGCATCTGGGCGGGGAAGCAGGCCTTCCCGAGGAAATCCTGGAGACGCTGCCCCGGGGCAGGGAAACCATCCTGGTGGTGGAGGACGAGGGGCAGATCCTGAGGCTCGCCCAGCGCATCCTCTCCCGCCTGGGCTACCGGGTCCTGACGGCTCAGACTCCCGGAGAGGCCCTGATCCTGGCCGAAAAGCATCCGGACCCCCTGAATCTCCTCATCACCGACGTAGTCATGCCGGGCATGAACGGCCGGGAACTGTCCGAACGGCTGACGGCCCTGAAACCCGGGGTCAAGGTTCTGTTCATGTCAGGCTACACAGCCGACGTCATCGCCCACCACGGCGTCCTGGCCGAGGGCCTCCACTTCATCCAGAAGCCTTTCATACAGGGACCCCTGGCCCGAAAGGTCCGCTCGGTCCTGGATGATTCGGAACGGATGGGGGCGGAAGGATAAACGGGAGACAGGGGGATTTTTTTGTGTTTCAGGTGTTTGAACTCTGCTCCGCCAACTCCCCCGGAATAACGGGGAGAATCGGTTTCGCCGGAATCGGAAAGTTGTTCTGACAACCGCTTCAAAAAGACAGGACCAGGTTCCCCCCCGTCTCATCCCTCATCCCTCATTTTCTGCCAAAAGCCTTTTCCAGGTCCGCCGGGGACCACCAGAGCCACACGGGGCGGCCGTGGGGGCATTGGCCGGGGTTTCGGCAGGCCAGCAGGTCCCGGACCAGACGCTCCATCTCCAGGGGGGCGAGGCGTTCCCCGGCCTTGATGGCCCCTCGGCAGGCCATGTGGGCATAGGCTGCGGAAAGAACCCGGTCCAGGACCCCGGAGGTTCCCACGGCAACGGCCTCCTCGGCGATGCCCCGGACCAGCTCCCCCAGGCCGCAGCCCGAGAGCATCGCGGGCTGGGATTTCACCACAAAGGTGCGCCCCGAGAACCGCTCCACATCCAGGCCCGTTCGGGAAAGTCCAGGCAACAGGGGCTCCAGGGCCTCGGCCTCGGCGTGGGAAAGCTCCACGGTCTCGGGCAGGAGCAGGGCCTGGGACTCGGGCCTGCCGCCTTCCCCAAAGCCGGAGAACCGCTCGAACAGGATGCGCTCGTGGGCCGCGTGCTGATCCACCAGAAGAAGTCCGCCCCGGCACTGGACCAGGATGTAGCAGGGCGCCAGGCGCCCCACCACGGAAAAGCCCGCCTCGGCCTCCTCCGGCCCGGAAAAGGCCAGGGCCGTCTGGCCCCGGAGCCCGGACGAGGGCTCGGGCCGGGGGGAGGGAGCCGGGGCGGCCTGGAGCACCTCCTCGATCCGGCTGGACGGGCCGTGGGAGCCCCATGGCCCCAGCGGGGGACGGGCGGGCTCGGGTTCGGTCAACGGGAACGCGGACCGTTCCGGGGCCTGGGTCCGGGATTCCGGGGGAGCGGGGGAATCGGAATACGTGGCGGATCGGGGCGGCGGAGGCGCGGTTTCCGGCGGCCGGGCGGCCGGGTGCAGGCTCCCTCGCCAGGAAACGGGGATCTTCTCCCCGTCCGGCCCGGACGAGCCCCGGGAGGCCCCGGACAGGGCCTGGTCCACGGCCCGGGCCAGGGCGTCATGGACCAGGGAGGCCAGGGCGAAGCGCACCTCGGCCTTGGTGGGATGCACGTTCACGTCCACCTCGTCGGCGGGCACGGAGAGGAACACCGCCGCCACGGGCCTCCGGCCCTTCATGAGGCGGCTCCCGTACCCGGCGGACACGGCGTGAGTGGCCACCCGGTCCCGCACCAGGCGACCGTTCACG
>JAHJUF010000456.1 GCA_018829095.1 Pseudomonadota bacterium
CATCGACGGCACCAAGGTGATCCTGCCAAGAACGCCGACCCTCCTGGACCAGTTCGGAAAATGCAGCCACGCCTACTTTCCCCAGGCCCATGTCTGCACGCTGTTCGATGTCCTGGCCAAGCTGCCGGTCAACCTCGCCTGGGGCCCCAACAACTCCGGCGAACGGGAATTGGCGAGCCTCCTCTCCGGCTGGCTCGACCCGGACGATCTCCTCCTCATGGATAGCGGTTTCGCTGGCTTTGCCATGTTTTATCAGCTACTTGAAAATGGTATCGACTTCGTGATCCGCCTTCCGGACGACGGGATGCTGAAGGACATCATGACCTTTGTCCGTGAAAACCGGCGGGACAAAATCATGACGCTTTCGCCGCCCCAAACGCTCCGACGCAAGCAAAAAGCCCTCGGACTGCCGGTCCCCCCGCCCATCCGGCTTTGCATCGTCAAGGTGCGCACGGCCAAGGGCAAATCCGTCCTGCTGGCCACCTCGCTTCTGGACAAGAGCGAAATCAAGGCCAGCGACCTGCGCCGCCTCTACCGCCTCCGGTGGGAAGAGGAGGAATTTTTCAAGCTTATCAAGGAGTTCCTTGGGGCCGAGGACTTCCGGGGCAAGTCGGCCCCGCTGATCGACCAGGAGATCGCGGCTGTGCACCTCTACTGCCTGCTGGCGCGCATTCTCATCATGGAGTCGGCCCTGGCCCATGGGTTTTTGCCTTCGGAAATCGCCCAGCAAGCCGCCTTCCACGCCACCTCCCGCTTCCTGGACCGCCTGCTGACCGCCCGGAGCCAATCCCAGGCCCTGGCCCTCTTCAAAGACTGTCTTGCGGAAATCTCCTGGAAAAGGTACAAAAAACGTCCAGGACAAGTTTTTCCAAGAAAATCAAGAAGTCGCACCGGCAAATGGGCCAGGAAATAGCCTTAAGTCAACGGCATTGAGTGGCACCCGGGTAAGGTTCACTCAACCTGGATAGATTCAGCCGCCGGAGCTGTCCGTGGCAACAGTAGGGCTGTCAGCTTCATCTGGGGGGGTACTGGAAAGAGACGCATTTATTTCCTCCTGCAATTTACGGGCACTCGGACTCCCTTGCTTTTTATCAAATTTTTCTTGCCATCTCTGATCCAATTCAATCAAATACCAAAAAGCTGCGGAAATATATCTATTCATATCTTTTTGAATAACAATAATTGGTTCATAAAGTTTACATTTAATCCATGGGCATTTTTCTAAAAACCGCTTATCAGCTCTACCGGCTTTATGGACGATTATGTTTCTTATTTCAGCAAGTTCAAACATTATTTGCCTAATATTCGGAGGCATATTTCCAGAAAACCCGAGTTCATCAAAAACTGAGTAAGCGTTCAGGGGGTAGTAGGCCCCTGATTTTGTGGCATCGCCCATCCATGAGCACAACATATTGATATAACAAGAAAAATAAAACTAGACTTTTTCTCCACTAGTGTCCCGTCCGGAAAGTCATGTTTCATTTCCAAGTGACTGTTTTGCCCGCGCCACTTTCTGGATGATCGACTCGGCGCTTTTGGTCCAGACAAAGGGTTTAGCGTTTCGTTTGTTGTGTGCTCGGATGAAACGATGGATTTCTTCTTTAAGGTCTTTGACGCTGATGAATACGCCCCTGTGGATGGAACGTCGCTCCAGTTGCGAAAACCAATTTTCCACGGCGTTGAGCCAGGAAGCGCTGGTGGGGGTGAAGTGCATCACGAAGCGTGGGCGCTTTTCCAGCCAGGCTTTCACCTCCTTGGTTTTGTGAGTGCTTGAGTTGTCAAGAATCAGATGGAGGTCAAGCTTCTTTGGGGTGTCCCGTTCGATTTGGCGCAAAAAAGAAAGAAACTCCACGGCGCGGTGCCGTTGGGTCAATCTCCCCATGACTTGACCGGTAAGGACGTCAAATGCCGCATACAGGTTGGTGGTTCCGTTGCGTTTGTAATCGTGGGTGCGGCGTTCGATCTGGCCCGGGCGCAGAGGCAGCATGGGCTGAGTGCGGTCCAAAGCCTGAATTTGCGTTTTTTCATCCACCGAAAGCACCATGGCATTGTCAGGTGGATTCATGTACAGGCCCACAACGTCAATTACCTTGTCGGCGAATTGGGGATCGTTGCTGATTTTAAAATTCTTGATTCGGTGAGGCTTCAAATCCGCAGCCTGCCAAACTTGTTGCACCTGCCATTTGGAGACTCCGGCATATTTCGCCATAAGCCGAAGGCTCCAATGTGTGGCTTCATGAGGAATGCGTTCGACCGTGGCGGTCAGTATTTTCTGGACTTTATCGGGGGCAAGCGTGCGAGGACGCCCAGTTCGGGGAGTGTCTCCAAGCCCGTCCAAACCGTTGTCCAGGTAACGTAAACGCCAGCGGTATACCCGAGCTTTGCTGGTCCCTTGCTCATTGGCAACCTGCTCCACGGTGCTTCCATCCGCCAAGGAAAGAATAATCCTGGCGCGTTGGGCAAGCCCTTGGCTGGTAGTTGGAGATCGGATCATGCGCTCCAACTTCGCTCGATCTTCTTCGGAAAGGACGGTCGGTTTGTATGGCATTCGTTTCATAAAGCCACTATAACATAAAACCTCTAATTAGTGCCTGTCCAAAAACGCTAACCCATTAGGATAAAA
>JAHJUF010000199.1 GCA_018829095.1 Pseudomonadota bacterium
CATCGTCCTGTTCTTCATGAGCCGCGGCCAGCTGGGCAGCGATTTCGGCATCAAGCGAGGCGGTTTGAACGGCAAAAAAATGGCCTGGTAGGGGCCGTGGAAAATAATTCACCCGGGAGTTCGAACATGCCCGAAGGAATCCTTTGCAACAAGAAGCCCATCCAGACGGAAGAGGAGCTGAAAGCGCTTCTTTCCGACACGGGCGGCGGCAAATACTACAAGGAAATGAAAGACCTGGAGGTGGACAGCGACAAGCTCGCGGCCACCCTCAAGAAGACCCTGAAATCCAGGATCAAAACCTGGCTCTCGGTCTGCGCGCATTGCGGCATGTGCGCGGATTCCTGCTTCTTCTACCGCGTGGACAACCGGGACCCCACCCAGGTGCCCGCGTACAAGATCCAGTCTACCCTGGGGGAGATCGTCCGGCGCAAGGGAAAGGTGGACAACGCCTTCATGCACTACTGCATGGAGGTGGCCTGGGCCAAGTGCACCTGCTGCAACCGTTGCGGCCTGTACTGCCCCCACGGCATCGACATGGGCGTCATGATGGGCTACTTGCGCGGGCTTTTGTACCAGCAGGGATTCGTGCCCTGGGAGATGAAGATCGGTGCGGGCATGCACCGGGTCTACCGGGCCCAGATGGATGTCACGAACGAGGAGTTCGTAGAGACCTTTGAGTGGATGGTGGAGGAATGGGAGGAGGATTATCCCGGCCTCACCGTGCCCGTGGACAAGGAAGGCGCGGACATCCTCTACACGGTGAACGCCCGGGAGGTGAAGCACTACCCCGAGGACCTGGCCGAGGCCGCGGTCCTGTTCCACCTGGCCGGCGAGAATTGGACCGTCACCTCCGACGGATGGGAACTCACCTCCCTGGCCATGTTCGCGGGCGACTGGGAAGCCTGCAAGATGCAGGTCGAAAGCGTTTACAGCGCTATGGAACGCTTGAAGCCCAAGCGTATGGTGGGCACGGAATGCGGCCACGCCCACCGGGCCACGGTGGTGGAAGGCCCCTACTGGGCGGGCCGCCCCGACGGCCTCACCCCGGTGCCGTCCATCCACTACGTGGAATGGGTGGCCGAGGCGCTCCGCACGGGCAAGTTGAAGATCGACCCGGCCAAGCGCCTCAAGTTCCCCGTGACCCTCCAGGACTCGTGCAACTACGTCCGCAACCACGGCCTGAAGGAAGTGACCCGGGAGATCATGAGCTACATGGTGGAGCCGGGCTATTTCCGGGACATGGACCCTTCCGGCGAGCACAACTACTGCTGCGGCGGCGGCGGCGGGTTCAACGGCATCGGCCTGTACCGGCCCCAGCGCAACCGGGGCCTCACCACCAAGCGGGACCAGATCCTGGCCACGGGAGCGGAAATGGTCATCGCGCCCTGCCACAACTGCTGGGACGCCATCCGGGACCTCATGGAGGAATTTCATCTCCCCCTCAAGTGGTCGTTTTTGAAGCCCCTGCTCATCAAGATGGTGGAGGTGCCCGAGCACTTGAAGCCCAAGGATGAAGAGGAATAGGGCCCAGGACCCGAAGTTCCACCCGGCTGCAAACAGGCGGGGCCGCCCGAAAGGGTTGGCCTCGTTTGTTTTTTCATGGTGTTTTTGGGAGCAAAAAAATCTGCAGAGCACGCAGAGGAAGGATCAATGGCCCTGCAACAAGTCCGAAAACCCCTTGTGCCCGTCATTCCGGCGAAGGCCGGAATCCAGCTTTTTCAGTGTCTTACAAGGGCCCTGGATTCCGGCCTTCGCCGGAATGACGACTTGTTGCATCTCCATCGCGGCCCGGAGGGCTGGAAGAGGGTAGGGGGGGGAGGGCGTTTGGTCTCCCGGCCTCAGCCGCCCAGACCCTTCTGGATGAGTTCCCGGGCGATGAGGAGCCGGCGGATTTCCGAGGTGCCAGCACCGATTTCGTAGAGCTTGGCATCCCGGAAGAAGCGGTTCACGGGGAAGTCCAGGGTGTAACCGTAGCCGCCATGGATCTGCACCGCGTCTGTGGCCGCCTGGCTGGCGGCCTCGGCGGTGAAGAGGATGGCTGCGGCCGCCAGGCGGTGCAACTCGGTTCCCTTGCCGCCGTGGGAGGATTGTTCCGCCAGGGAGGCGGCCCGCCAGATGAGTCCCCGGGAGGCCTCCATATGGGTGTACATATCCGCCAGCTTGGCCTGGATCAGCTGGAAATCGCAGATGGGCCGACCGAATTGCTTGCGTTTCCGGGCGTACTTCAACGCCAGTTCCAGGCAGGCCACGCCGGTGCCCAGGGCAAGGGCCGCCACGGCGATGCGCTCCACGTCCAGGCCCCGCATCATGACCCGCACCCCGGCGTTCACCTCGCCCAGGACGTTTTCCCCGGGCACCCGGCAGCCGGAAAAGGCCAGTTCACCCGTGGGGGAGCCCCGGTGGCCGATCTTTTCGATTTTTTTGGACACGGTGAATCCCGGGGTTCCCTTTTCCACCAGAAAAGCAGAAATCCCCCGGGCTCCGGCTGCCTCGTCCGTCTTGGCGTACACCAGGGCCAGGTCCGCCACCGGGCCGTTTGTGATAAAGGTTTTGGCGCCGTTCAGAATAAAGCCGTTGCCGTCAGCCTCGGCCGTGGTGCGGATGCCCACGGCGTCCGAGCCCGCGTCCGGCTCGGTGAGTCCCATGCAGCCCATCAGCTTGCCCGAGCACAGGCCCGGGAGATAGCGGCACTTCTGATCCTCGTTGCCGTTGGTCTCTATATTGTGGGCGCAGAGGTTGGTGTGGGCCACCCAGGAAAGCCCAACCGCTGGGCTCACCCGGGCCATCTGCTCGGCCGCCAGGGCTCCGGCCAG
>JAHJUF010000200.1 GCA_018829095.1 Pseudomonadota bacterium
CGGCCCATCTCCCGCATGTGCCTGGGGCTGTGGCTCATGATCAACAGCTTGTGGGCCGCGTGAAAGCCCATGAGGCCCCGCACCGAGGGGTCCCGGTCCAGGAGGTCCCTCCAGCGCCGGAGGGTGAAAACCCGCTCGATGAAGTTCTCCCGAATCCCCATGCCGGAAAGTCTCCCCTCGTCCTCCACGGGCAGCCGGGGAAAGCGGTCCATGAATGCTGCGGCGAAAAGGCCCCGGCCCCGGCGCACGGACATTCCTGCTTCCGTGTACACGGGCACCCGCTCCATGCCCGAGGAGGGGCTCCTGCTCTTGAAGATGAACCCGCACAGGTCCTGTTCCGCGAGGCCGTCCAGGCGGGCCCGGGCCCAGGAGAGCATCCGGTCCGTCAGGTCCCGCCCGGTGGTCCGGGTCACCAGGCGGGGGGATTCCGGGTTCCCCGTGAGGTGCATGGCCTCCCGGGGGACCCCCAGGCCGCACTCCGCCTCCGGGCAGACAGGCACGAACTCGAACCAGGCCGAGAGGGTTTTGGTGATGAACGGGTCGCGTTTGTGTCCGCCGTCGTAGCGGACCTTTTCCCCCAGGAGACAGGCCGAAACCCCGATGCGCACGCGGTCTTCCATGGAATGCCCCCTTCCCTATGCCGGAAAAGGGCCGTGCAGTCTGCCCCTTCCAGCCGAAACGTTCTTGGAACTCCACCGAAAAAAAGCCCTGCTTGACAGTCCCGGCCCAAAGGTGTTTGTGAGGGTCAGGAACAAAATAATCCATCACTTTCAAGACCGGCCCCTGGCCGGAGACCAGGATCGAGATGAAAGAGTGCACCCCCCCACTGCCCCCTTCTCCGGACGAAGACGTGCCCTTCACCCTGGTGGAGGAAACCTCCGGCCTGGAAAGCCTGGCCCGGGAACTCGAAGGCTGTTCCAGGGTGGCCGTGGACCTGGAGGCGGACAGTATGTACCACTACCAGGAAAAGGTATGCCTGGTCCAGATTTCCGCCCGGGGCAAAAACTGGATGGCCGACCCCCTGGCCGTGGGACACCTGTCTTCCCTGGCCCCCATGTTCGCGGACCCCAAGGTGCGCAAGGTCCTCCACGGATCGGACTACGACATCCGCAGCCTCCACCGGGACTTCGGCATCGAGGTGAAGAACCTCTTCGACACCCAGTTGGCAGCCTGTTTCCTGGGGTACAAGGAGACCGGCCTGGCGAGCCTTTTGGCCAGCCGGTTCGACGTGCACCTGGAAAAGAAATACCAGAAGAGCAACTGGTCCCGGAGGCCCCTGCCCGCCGAGATGCTGGCCTACGCGGCCCGGGACACGGCCTATCTCCTGGAACTGGCCTCCGGACTCCGCAAGGAGCTGAAGAAGCTCGGCCGCCTGGAATGGGTCGAGGAGGAATCCCAGATCCTGACCCATGTCCGGGTCCACGAGGACAACGATTCCCCCCTGTACCTGAGATTCAAGGGGGCCGGGCGCCTGGACCCCAGAACCCTGGCGGTCCTGGAGGAGGTCTTGAAGTTCCGGAACGAGGAGGCCCGGCGTCTGGACCGCCCGCCCTTCAAGGTCATGGGCAACCAGTCCCTTTTGAATATCGCGGAACAAAAGCCCAAGACCATGAAGGAGCTGGAGGCCCTGAGCCACGTGACATCCAAGCAGGCCCACCTCTTCGGCCGGCGGATCCTCCCCAACGTTCACCAGGCCCTGGCCCTTTCCACGAGTGATCTCCCCGTGTATCCACACGTCCCCCGGGTCCGGATGGATCACCGGGTATCCCTTCGGGTCCAGGCCCTGAAGGATTGGCGCACGGAAAAGTCCGCCGAGCTTTCCCTGGACCCGGGGGTGATGCTGTCCAACACCCAGATCCGGGCCCTGGCCTTGACCAACCCCAGGGACCTGCGGGCTATGGGGGAGGTGGAGGAAATTCGGCGCTGGCAGGTGAAGGCCCTGGGCGAGGAAATACTCACCACCCTGGCCGAGGCCCCCAAGAAGCCGAAGAAGTCGAGCCAGGACAGTGACCCTGCGTCCTAGCCCCCCGGGAAACCTGCCTGGCCCGGAAACGAAAAAAGCCCCCCAAACGGGGGGCTTTCGTTTTTTGCAGCCTGTCCGCCGGTCAGGGCGAGACGAACCGGGCGGGGTTTATATCGTAATGGGGGTTGGCCAGGAAATCCTGGTGGATGTTCACGACGCGGGAGGCCAGACCGCTGGCCAGGTCCGGGCTGGTGGTGGCCTGGAAGCTCACGGTGGACAGGGTCCCGTTGTTCACGACCGCAGTCCCGAAATGGTCATACAGGTCCGGCTCGGCCAGATCCGCCCGGAGATCCCGGGAAGGCTCGGCATCCTCCTCCTGCTCCGCCGCAGGCCCCCGGGTCTCGTCCCGGAAGGCGGCCAGTTCGTCCGCCGTGGGGTCTGCATCGTCCCCGGAACAGGGGCAAGGTTTCTTGAAGAACAGGCTCCGGGGCAGGAGATGGGGCGTGCACACCATGTTGGAAAGCCCGGCGTCGTTGATCTCCACAAGGTTCAGGACCAGTGTCTGGGACCGGAACTGATCCGCCTGGACCTGGCTGATGAGGCTGCGTTCCACCTGGCAGGGCACCACGGCGGACCGGGTGGCCGGCTCGGGGCTCGGGACGAGATCCACGGCAAAGGCCAGGAGTTCACCCGCCGCAGCCAAGCCAGGGGCCAGGACAAGAAGGAGAAGAAGAGCTGGAACCAAGGACCGTCTCATGGGGGGGGCCTCCCTTTGCAAATGAACCTATTGGAGATTTCTCCTTTCACAATATAGCCCTTCATGCCAAGGATGGCAAGGAAAAGACGAGTGAAACCCTTCACTCACGCGGGAATTTTCCCCGCCAGATACTGCGCGCGGTGGGTCTCGCAGGAAAAGCCCACCCGTGACCGAAGGACAACAGACGTGCAGCCGCCGGATGGGCACCGGGGAACCCGGAGTCCGAGCCAACTTTCCTGGAACAGGAACGAAAAAGGCCCCCGGGGAGATGGATCCCCGGGGGCCTGGAACCTATTGGGCAACTATTCGTTCCTAATACTGAATGCCCATTTCCTCCAGGAGCTTGTAGTCGATGGCGCCGGTCTGCTGGAGCCCGTGCCGCCGCTGGTAGCGCTTGATTCCCCAGAAGGACCGGGGGCCGAAAAGGCCGTCGATGCCCAGCTTGTAGTCACCCTCGCTCTGGAGCACGGTCTGGACCTTGCGGATAAGGTCCCGGGTAACCACCAGCCGCTCGGTGGGGCCCTGAGCCACGGGGGCGGGTTCCGGGGAGACCGCAGAGGCCGCGGCAACCGGGGCCACGGCAGGCGCCGCCGGAGTCATGGCCGCCACCGGGGCAGGAGCCGCCACTGGAGCGGGAGCCGCCATCGGGGCAGGAGCAGGCTCGGGAGCCGGAGCCCTCACAGGAGCGGGAGCCACCACCGGAACAGGAGCCTGGGCATAGGTGGGCGCCCTCCTCGCGGGCTTTTCCCCGCGGAACTCGGCCAGGTAAGCCTGCATCTCCTCCAGGAGTTCCCGGGGGTACATGTCATCAGCCAGCTTGTCCCAAAGGGGCACGGCCTTGTCGTGGATGGCCTTCAACTGGGCATCGGACACATCCACATTCTTGATGCCGTACTGGATCATGGCGTTGAAGGCGTCCTCGTTGTCCTTGCGCACCAGCATGGTAAAACGCCTCATGAGGTCGTCCCGGAGGCCGAAGAACTTGGTGCGGTACTCCTCAGGAAGGTCCATCCAGGTGCCGTTGGTGATGACGATCACCGAAGGGGAGTAGCGGATCTTGATGGGGGTGATATACTTCACCGAGGTGTAGAGCTGGGCACCCACCACGAACAAGGATGGGCCTATGGACGTGTCGGCCACGCCCTGGCGGATGGAGGAGGCCACCTCGGGCACGTTCACAGGGATGGGATCCGCGCCCAGTTGCCTCAAGAGCTCCTCTTCCAACCGACCGTACCAGGTGAGGAACTTGACCTTCTTGAAGTTGGCCAGTTCGTTCATGGGGAGGGAATTGGAAAAGATGATGTCGAAGTCCTGGTCCACCCAGGCGAGAAGGAAGTAGCCATTCTCCCGCATGATGCCGTCGAAGGTCTGCTTCATCTTGCTCTTGATGTAGTCGACCTCGTCGTAGTTCTGGAACATGAACGGCAGTTCCACCACGGCCATCTCCGGGCACACGAGAACGGCGCCCTGTCCGCTCATGCCCGCTCCCTGGAGCTGGCCGATATGCATCTTGCGGATGTAGTCCTCCTCATCCCCCATGACGCCGCCCCAGTAGTTCTTGATGGCCAGGTTGCCATCCGTGGCTTCCCTCACCGCGGGCAGCACCGTCTCGTTGATGTGCCTGGCCCAGCCAACGCCCTTGGGCGCCAGGGTTCCGAACTTCCAGCGGTACTGGGCCACCTTGGCCTGGGCTTCGCCCTGCAACCCCAAGAGAAAAAAGGCCCCAAGGACGAATAAGGCAAGAAGGACAACGGGTTTTCTTCGTTGCATAGCCACCTCCGGTTTGAGCGCCTCGGGCGCATCGACAAAAAACAACAGGGAAATGTTCGGTGGGCGAGTAAACAGGAACCGTAATTTTTTGCTTTTACACTCATTAATCCATTCGCGTCAAGAGCGGCGGGCGGAAAAGGGGCCAGGCGCCCCCTGGCCCCAGCCGGGCCTTTCCTCCCCCGGAGCCCGGGGCCGTCTTGACACCGGTTTCAGCCGGGATTACCAAAAGAAAAGAAACCATTCCCCTTTTCCCTGGAGGCCCCCATGCAGAACGTCCGGACGCCCCGGCTGCCGGTCAGCCGGTTCTGGCGAACCCTGGTGAACCCCGGCCCCCGCTCCATCCGGGGCCAGCGGCTGTTCCTGGAATCCATGGCCCGACTTTTGGGGAAAACCCCCAAAAAGGCCCAATGCCGCAGGTGCCGCCTGGGGGGGGTAACGGCTGAGGAGATCACGGGCTGGGCCCACGAGGACGGCCGGACCCTCCTCTACCTCCATGGCGGGGCCTACATGATGGGCTCCATCAGAACCCACCGGCCCCTGGCCTCCATCGTTTCCCGTCTGGCCCGAGCCCGGGGGGTCATCATCGGCTACCGCCTGGCCCCGGAGCATCCCCATCCCGCCGCCCTGGAGGACGCCCTTGCCGCCTACCGGGCCCTCCTGGACCAGGGGACCGATCCGGCCCGCATGGCCGTAGCCGGGGACTCGGCCGGGGGCGGGCTCACCCTGGCCCTTCTCCTGGCCCTCCGGGACGCCGGAGATCCCCTGCCGGCGGCGGCCTACTGCATGAGCCCCTGGACCGACCTCACCCAATGGAAAAAGTCCGTGGAGTTCGAGAGGACCGGGCAGCCCTGCCGCACGGACCTGTACCTGCGCTACGTCGCCCGGCTCTACGCCGCCGGGGCCGACACCGCCCATCCCTATGTGAGCCCCGCCCTGGGGGACTACACGGGCCTGCCGCCGCTCCTCATCCAGGCCGCCCGGGAGGAGGCCCTCCGGGACGACGCGGCCCGGGTGGCCCAAAAGGCCCGGGAGGCCGGGGTTCCCGTAACCCTGAACCTCTACGCCGGCAGCACCCACGTCCTCCCGGCCCTAGGCGGGATCAACGACCAGGGCCGTGGGCTCCTCCGGGAGGCGGCCGGGTTCCTGAAGACCCACATGGAAAAGGGAAATCCCGCCCCGGAGGGGTCCGGGGAGTGAACCGCTCCGCCTCCAGACGGAGAAAAAGGGTTCATCCCCCCTTCGGCCGGAATGACGAGTTTGGTAAATTTTGGACTTGTTGCATCTCCGTCAAAATTTAGGGCTTTTCGGGATGGAGTTGAGGCTGGGCCGGATCACTCGCGGGGGGGAATCCGGGAGGCGAAGCGCTCGGCAAAGGCCGCGATGGTGAGGCTGGGGTTCACCCCCACGTTGGCCGGGACCGCCGAGCCGTCCACCACGTAGAGCCCCGGGTGGCCGAAGACCTGATGATCCGTATCGATGACCCCGTTCTCCGGGCCCGTGCCCATGGGGCAGCCCGAGAGGATGTGGGCGGTCACCGA
Organism: Pseudomonadota bacterium; assembly: GCA_018829095.1. Taxonomy (GTDB): domain Bacteria; phylum Desulfobacterota; class Desulfobacteria; order Desulfobacterales; family Desulfatibacillaceae; genus JAHJUF01. The sequence continues at coordinate 6,029 of JAHJUF010000200.1, forward strand.
AAGATTGCCCATGCTCTCGAAAAGGGAGCTGTAGGGTATACCGCCAGATACCTCGGCAAAGGCCCGGGCCGCAGCGTTGGCCACGGGCAAATGGGCCGGGGCCTCGCGGCCGACCAGCTTCCGGGACACCATGCGTTGCCTGAAAGGCGGCAACGGGCTGCGTTCCCAGGCAAAGGAAAGGCCGTTGTCCCCGTGCTGCATCACCGTGAGGAGGGTGAACCGCTCCCGGAATCTCTTCGCCCGCCACGCCAGGGTGGATTCCAGCGGGTGCCCGGCCAGAAGGGCCAGGGCCCGGAGCCTCCGTTTCCACGGCCGGGGCTCGTCGGCCATGGGGAAAAGCTGCCAGCGCAAAAACGACTGGCCGGGCGCGAACCGGTTCTGGGTCACGTGGGTGCGGGAATCCGGGTAAAAGTCCGAGGTGATGGCCGTGCCCTTGGTGATGTCCTCGTCCGGGTCCCTGGAAAGGATGCCCACCAGGGACTCGCTGTTGGTGCGCACGGTCCGCCCCAGGACCCCCGAAACCCCGGGCAGGGTGCGGTCCGAGTCCCGGGCCTGGAACAGGAACTCCAGGCTCCCCACCACCCCGCCGGCCAGGATCACGTTCCGGGCGCGGATGGAGGGATATTTCCGGTTGGCGGCCAGGGCGTGGACCGAATCCACCCGGTATCCGCCCCCGGCCAGGGGCTCGATGCGCGTGGCCCGGCAAAGGGGCTGGATGCGGGCCCCCATACGCCGGGCCAGGTGGAGATAATTCTTGTCCAGGCTGTTCTTGGCCCCGTGGGCGCAGCCCGTGAGGCAGTCCCCGCAAAGCTTGCACCCGGTGCGGGACGGGCCTTCCCCATGGAAGAAGGGGTCAGGGACCGTTTTGCCCGCCTCGCCGAAAAAGATGCCGTTTTTGGTGGGGCCGAAGCTGCGGCCCGCGCCCATGCGGAGGGCGGCGAGTTTCAGATAGGCGTCCTGAAGGCCGAAAGCCGGATTCTCCGTCACCCCCAGCATGCGGGAGGCCTCTTCGTAGTGAGGGGCCAACTCGGCCTCCCAGTCCAGGCCCGGGCCCGCCAGGGAGAGGTCCCGGTAAAAGGCGGGGCCAGGTTTCAGGAGCACCGCAGCGTACACCACGCTCCCCCCGCCCACGGCCACGCCCGAGACCAGGCAGACATGGCGGAACAGGCGCTGGCGGAAAAAGCCGCCCCACCCCAGGGCAGGTTCCCAGATATAGGAGGCCAGTTTCCGGTCCGCCCTCTCCACGTCCTGGTGGCCGATTTCCCGCCCCTGCTCCAGGACCGTGACCGAATAGCCTTTTTCCGCCAGCCGCAGGGCGCATACGCTGCCCCCGAAGCCGCTGCCGATGATGAGATAATCCGTTTCCATTTTTGTTTCCATTTCCGCTTTCGCCTTGCCCCGTCGCGGCGTTGCGGCACAATACACGATTGACCCCATTTGCGTCACGGGGTATTTCCCCGTATAATTCCCCAGGAAAGCAGCGGTCGGGAACCGGCCCTGTCCGGGTCCCGGAAAAATCCTTGAACCACGATTCAAGACGGGAGATCAACATGAGGAACAAACGGCTTCTGGCAATGGCGGCAGCGATGCTGGCACTGGCGCTGGTCTTCGGATGCAGCCCGGAGGCCCGTCAGGGCAGGACCACCAAGGGAGCGGGCATTGGCGCGATCACCGGCGCCGCGGCCGGCGCCCTCATCGGCTCCACCCAGGGAGAAATGGGCAAGGGCGCCGCCATCGGCGGCATCCTGGGCGCGGGCATCGGCGCGGGCGTAGGCAACTACCTGGACAAACAGGAAAAGGAACTCCAGCAGATCACCGAAGCCCAGGTGGAGCGGGAGGAAGACCGCCTGGTGGTGACCATGCAGAACTCCATCCTGTTCGACACGGACTCGGCCGCCATCAACCCCGGGGGCATAGGGTCCCTGAACCAGCTGGCGGACGTCCTGAAGCGCTATCCCCAGTCGGACATCCTGGTGAAGGGGTACACGGACAGCACCGGGCCCGAGAAATACAACCAGGAGCTCTCCGAACGCCGGGCCCAGGCGGTGAAGAACTACTTCATCGCCCAGGGAGTGGCTCCCGGGCGCATCACGTCCCTGGGATTCGGCGAAAGCCTGCCCGTGGCCTCCAACGAAACCGCCGCCGGCCGCCAGGCCAACCGCCGGGTTGAATTGGAAATCCGCCCTTACCAGCAATAGGCGCGGCCCATGCCGGACCCGGCATTCTTCCGGGTCGGCATGGGAAAAGAATGATTCACCGTGGTTACGATAATCTCGTTTTTCCGCCGGGGACGCGTAACGTCCCGGTTTTTTGGCAGGCCGAATTACGAATCCCTGCTAGCATATCCCCTATATTTTAGCTGGGTTGCAAAATGAGGTGGATCATGGCATAGGTAAGTTCCGTACTGGATTTCGACCTCATTCCCTGCGCACCCTTTTACGAGGTGAGTTTCATGGCGACCAAGAAAGAGGAGCAAAACCCCGCAGTTTCCCGAAGCGAACCCCAGCCCCCCCCCCAGCCCCAGTTGGACCACATCGCCAAGGCCGTGGAATCCTCGAGCGAGGCCATCGGCATCTGCGACATCCAGGGACGCCATTTCTACCAGAACCCGGCCTTCACCCGGCTTTTCGGATACGACACCAGGGAGGTCTGGGATCTGGACATTCCCGAAACCTTCTACGCCGACCCCCAAAAGGGCCGGGATATGTTCAAGATCATCATGGCCGGGAGCGCCTACACCGGCGAGATGCGGATGCGGAACAAGCAGGGCCGTGAGTTCCCCGTGCTCCTGCGGGCCGACGCCATCTACAACGCCCAAGGCGAAATCGTGGGGCTCCTCGGCATGCACACGGACCTTTCCAGCCAAAAGGAAACCAACGCCTTGCTCGCCCGGCGGGAAGAGGAACTTGAGGGAAAGAGCCGGGAGCTGGAGGAAGTCAACAAGGCCCTGAAAACCTTGATCGAGCAGCACCGCCAGGCCTTCAAGGACTTCGAGCAGCGCATCCTGGCCAATGTGGAGGACCTGGTCCTGCCCTACGTGCGCCAGATCAAGGAATCTCCCCTGGACATGGACCAGAGGGTCTTCATCAACGTGGTGGAATCCAACCTCACCGAGCTGGTGGCCCCCTTCATGCGCCGGGTGGGGAGCATGCACTCCAACCTGTCCCCCCGGGAGATCGAGGTGGCCAACCTGGTGCGCATGGGAGCCACCTCCAAGGAGATCTCCTCCATCCTGTCGGTGTCCAAGCGGGCCGTGGAGTTCCACCGGGACAGCCTCCGCAGGAAGCTGGGCCTGAAGAAGAGCAAAAGAAACCTCAGGGCCTACCTGGTCTCCCTGGAGTAGGCACCTCCGGACGGGTCGCCGTTGCCAAACAAAAAAAGCCCCCTGCCTCGCCAAGTTCCGGCGAGGCAGGGGGCTTTTTTGCTTTTGGACAAGAGCCAGGGGGAAGGCCGTTTTGTAAAGAGCCTCAACCGGCTTCCCCTTTTAAAAGAGGGGGGGGCTTTTGTCCGGGGGCTCTCATTCCCCCAGTACCAGGGTGGCGTCCACAGCCACGGGGCGGCCACGATGGATAATGAGGGGGTTCACATCAACCTGACGGATTTGGGGGAACCAGGCAGTTAGGTTCCCCAGGGCTGTCAGGACCCGGGCCAGGGCCGGGCGGTCCACGGCCGGGGCGCCCCGGAACCCGTCCAGGAGCTTCTGGTTTTTCAGGCGTCCCACAAGGTCCAGGGCCGCGTCCGGCGTCAGGGGCGCCAGACCGAAAACCGCGTCGGACAGGACCTCGGCGAACACCCCCCCCAGGCCCACCATGACCGTGGGCCCGAACTGGGGGTCGGTCGTAAGCCCGGCGATGAGTTCCAGCCCCGCCTCCACCTGGGCCTGGACCAGGACCCGTCCCCCGCCCCCGGGCCCCATGGCCCCGGAAAGCCTTTCATACCCGTCCCGGGCGGCCCCGGGGCTGCCCACCCCCAGGATGACCAAGCCCTTTTCCGTCTTGTGGACCTCTCCGGGAACCAGCCCCTTGAGCACCACGGGAAACCCCAGTTCCCCGGCCAGCCGGACGGCCTCGTCCGCCGACAGGGCAACAGCCTCGGGAACCACCTCCATGCCGCAGGCGGCCAGAATCTTCTTGGAATCGTACTCGTCCAGGACCCGGGCCGGACCGTCCAGCATGGAGAAATCCCCTTCCGGCAACGGCCCGGCTTCCCCCGGGTCCAGAGGCGCGAACACCCGGCCCCTGGACCGGGAGAAAACCGCGTCCATGCACTCCACAGCCCGGTGCAGCTCCCGGAACACGGGCATGCCCTCCTCCTGGCAGCGGAGATGGAACTCCCGGGCCGCCGGGGCCTCGCCGATGAGCCAGACAAACACGGGTTTGCCCGCTTCCCGGGCCACCCGGGCAAGGTCCCGGGCGTTCAGGAGCAGGGACATGCCCCCCATGTAGGCGTGGAGAAACACCGCGTCCACCCCCGGGTCCGCGCAAACAGCCTTCAGGATGGCGTCATACACCGGCACGGCCCCGTTTTTTTCCACGGCCGGCCACAGGTCCACGGGATTGTTCACGGGCATCCAGTCCGGGAACACCCGGGCAATGGCCTCCCGGGTCTCGGGCAGGAGGTCCGCGCAGGCCAAGCCCCGGTCCTCCAGGAAATCCGAGGAGATGATCCCGGCTCCACCGCTGTAGGTGAGCACGGCCACCCGCCCCGGGCCCCGGACCTCGGGCACCATGGCCAGCGCCCGGGCGAGGTCCATCATCTGCTTGAAGTCCGTGGCCTCGGTCACCCCGGCCTGGGCCATGGCCCCCCGGACCACGGCCCCGTTGCCTGCCATGGAGGCCGTGTGGCTCA
>JAHJUF010000201.1 GCA_018829095.1 Pseudomonadota bacterium
AGTACGGATTGAACATCAAGACGAGCGTGGAATGAGGGAGTCGGAACGAAAAGCACAAAGAAATCAACAGATTATGCAGAGGGAAAAATGGGTAGGGGAAAGACGGTATCTACCAACTGCCAGGACCACCTTGCGGCCAGAATTTTCTATATGCCAAGTTCTGATAATTCATCCACAAGCAAACCATCACGCCTCAATCCATCAAAGAAATCTTCTTCATCTTTATCATAAATTTTCTTGCTCCAGACTTCGAAATGATCGTAAATTCCTACGATGGCAATAGTTGTATTCCCGGATATGCTTGAAAATTCACCCAATGATATAGGTATTTTTATTCGTCCTGTACTATTCAGATCGGTTCTGTGGCTGGTCCCAATCCAATGTCGAATAAGTCTATTGATATCTCTGTTGTCCCTTTTTGAAAAAAGCTTTTCCTCGATTGTTTCCCATAAGGATGAAGGGTAAATCTTGATGTTAGAATTGGGACCCCGAGCCATGACTATGGATTGCTCACCCCTGCCCAATAAAACTTTCAGAAAGCGAGCGGGAATTCTGAACCGGTTGCGGGTATCGGTTTTGTGAAGAGATGTGTCGCGAAAGACGATGGGCCGGGTGCTGTTTTCCATAAACGCCTTCCTTCCTTTTGCCGTCCCGCTGGCCCCGGTTGCCTCCGGCCACCCCGAGGGCTTGGGTGGCCCCGGCGGGCTGCCGCCCGGGCCGGTCAGGCTTGGGAGAGGATGCGGGCCAGGCCCTGGAGGGCCAGGAGGTAGCCTTGGGCGCCGAAGCCGGCCAGGGTGGCTTGGGCGACGTCCGACACCAGGGACTTGTGCCGGAAGGATTCCCGTTTGTGGATGTTGGACAAATGCACTTCGATGACCGGGACCGAGACAGCCAGGAGCGCGTCCCGGATGGCCACCGAGGTGTGGGTGTAGGCGGCCGGGTTGATGACGATGCCCGCGCAGGTCCCCAGGGCTCCCTGGATGCGGTCCACGATGGCGCCCTCGTGGTTGGACTGGAAGGTCTCCACCAGAAGGCCCAGGCGTTTGCCCTCGTCCATGATGCGGGCGTCGATGTCCGCCAGGCTGTCCGAGCCGTAGATTCCCGGCTCGCGGCGGCCCAGCATGTTCAGGTTCGGGCCGTGGATCACCAGCACGCGATGGGCTTGTCCGGTCATGGTTTCACGTCCTTTCCCGGATGGCCCTGATGGCCGCCGCCCGGTCGGGTTTTCCGAAAACCGCGCTTCCCGCCACAAAGGCCAAGGCTCCCGCTTCCGCCACCGGCCCCACCGTGCCCGGGCCGATGCCCCCGTCCACCTCGATGATGGTGGACAGCCCCCGGTCCTTTATCATCTCCGCCAGACGGCGCACCTTCTCCGTGGTGTAGGGGATGTACGACTGGCCCCCAAAGCCCGGGTTCACGCTCATGAGCATGACCACGTCGCAGAGGGGGAGCACCCATTCCAGGTCCGAAAGGGGCGTGGCCGGGTTCAGCACCGCGCCGGATTTGGCCCCCAGTTCCCGGATCTGGTTCAGGGTCCGGTCCAGGTGGGGCGAGGCCTCCGTATGGATGGTGAGGATGTCCGCCCCGGCCTTGATGAAATCCGCCACGTAGCGCTCGGGCTCCAGGATCATGAGGTGCACGTCCAGGGGGAGCTTCGTGGCCCGGCGGGCCGCCTCCACCACCAGGGGGCCGATGGTGATGTTGGGCACGAAGCGCCCATCCATGACGTCCACGTGGACCCAGTCGGCCCCGGCTTTTTCCACGTCCGCGATTTCCTCCCCCAGACGGGTGAAGTCCGCTGACAGGATGGACGGCGCGATGATGATGCCCATGATTTCTCCTTTTTGTTAGGGATCTTGGAGGGGGAAACCTTTATTGCCACCCCAAGCGGCCTTTCGGCCACCTGGGGACCCTGGTCCAAAAAAAAGGCTTCCCCTGCACAAAATCCTAAAAAACTTTGCGGTTTCAGTCGGTTACGCGCTGCTAGTCCGAATGGGAGTGGTTTGAAAAGCTCCTTGACCGAGTCGAATCCCACAGAAGCGGAGGGGGGAAAACCGCTTCCACGGCCCGGGGTCCGGGTTCAGGGCAACGGCGGCCCCGGAATTGGCACTTCCGGCAACGGCACGATCCGTTCCATGGCCCGGATCAGAAGGCGGTCGGCCCAGTCCTCCTCCAGGTCCACCCGTCGGCCGTCCCGGTACAGCCACACCCGCCCTTCGGCAGCCGGGGGAATCAGGAACCAGGTTTCCCCGTCGGGCGGGAGGGCCTGGTCATGGAGTTCCAGGGGCTGGCCAAAAAGCTCCACCACCAGGCGGATTCGGGTCTTCAAAAAACCCGGGGGCGTCCGCACCACGATGAACCGCCGGGGCGGCCCGTCCGGGGCCGTGTTTGCCGCCCGGGGCCGGTTCACCGTGAGGGCCAGGGCAGCCCCGACGCAAACACGGTAGCCGAAGCCGGGCGACTGGTCAACGACCACGTTGGCCGGTACCGAGGGGTCGGAAGCTGTTTCCACCCGTCCAGGAACCAGGCCCGCGTCTCCGGAGGCCAGGGCCGCGCCATCGGCGCTTTTGCCGGTCAGGTCGGGCATGGCGAAGGCCGTCTCAGCCGGCCCGTCGCATACCAAAAGGTCCACAGCCGCGCCCCGGACCACCCGGGTCCCGGGCATGGGGAACTGGGCCAGGACCGTGCCTTCCGGCGCGGGGGCCCGGGCCCGGGCCAAATGCCCGGGGACCAGGTCCTCGTCCTCCAGGACGATGCGGGCCCCGGCCAGGGTCCTGAACACCAGGTCCGGCAGCACGATCTCCCGGGGCCCGGCGGAAATCACGATGCGCACGTCCCGCCCCTTCTTGATCTCCCGCCCCGGCTCCGGGTCCTGGGAAAGGACGTGGTTCTCGGGCACCCGGTCGTCGTGGACCCGGCCCGTGACCTTGGTGTTCAAGCCCAGGCCTGTGAGGACCTCCAGGGTCCACACCACGCCCCGGTCCGTGAGGTTCGGCACCACCACCCGGTCCGCCGTGAAGAACAGGAACTGGAGCGCGCCGTACCCGGCGGCCCCGGCGGCCAGGGTGAAAGCGGCGAGGAACAGGAGGATGCGGAAGGTCCGTTTCACGGCCGCCTCGTGAACACCGCCACGAAGAATCCGTCCGTGCCGTGGACATGGGGCCGGGCCCGGAAGAATCCGTCCGGGCTCTCCATGTCCCGGGCCGGTTCCGGCAGGCGGGCGGCCGGGGCCGAGAGGGTAAAGTCCGTGTGACCCCCCAGGAACCGGTCGGCCACCCCTTCGTTTTCCTCGGGCTCCAGGGAGCAGACGGCGTACACCAGGGTTCCCCCGGGGGCCACGGCTTTGGCGGCCAAAGAGAGGATGGAGAGCTG
>JAHJUF010000202.1 GCA_018829095.1 Pseudomonadota bacterium
CTGGAAAAAATAAAAATTTTGGGGGAAAGAGGCTCCAGGGGCAGGCTTTGGCAGGGTGCTTGCAAGCATAGTTAGGCATGCGGACGAAGCTCTCTTCTTCCTCCGTTTCCTCGTTTTCCTCCGTTTTCCTCTGGAAAGGGCCGGTCGCGATAGCGACCGGCCCTTTCCATTTCAGACTCCACCAGACCACCCCAAGAATTTCAGGCTATCCCTCGGAGCGCCTACCGGAAGACCTGTCCGGTTCCAGCGGCCGGGTTTCCATCCGTTTTTTCAAGGAGGCAGGCGGGGTTCTGTTCAACCCAGCGAAACGCAGGAAAAAAATTCCCCCTGCCCCCCTTTTCAAAGGGGGGCAGGGGGAACCGTGTTTCAAAGGGGCCCTGTTTTGATGGCCTCGCAAAAAGGTCGAAAAGCCAAGCCCTTTGTCAGCCTCCCAGGGCGTTCAACTCTTCCTGGGCCACCCGGGTGTAGGGGCTGTCCGGGTACTGGGTCACGAAGGCGGCCAGGGCCTGGGCGGCCTCCTGGTCCTTGCCCTGGGCCCGTAGGACCATGGCGGACCGGAAGGCGGAATCCTGGGCCAGCCCGGCGTCCGGGCCCTCGATGACGGCCCGGTGGGCCTCCAGGGCCTGGTCCGGCTCCCCCTGGGCCTCCAGGGCGTAGGCCAATCCGCTCCTGGCCAGGGCCAGGGACATGGGGTCCTCGGCGAATTTTTCCACGGCGTTCCCGTACCACTTCACCGCCCCGGCGAAATCGCCTTTCTTGTAGGCCACGTCCCCCATGGTCATGCGGGCCAGATTCCCGGCGGGCGTGCCGCCATACTGGTCGAGGACCTTCTGGAGATCCTGCTCCACGGTCGCCAGGGCCTCGGGGCTGGCCTGGCCTGCGGATTCCACGTTGGCCAGACGGGTGCTGGCCCGTTCGTAGAGGGCCAGGGCCTTGATCTGGGTCCGGGAGGAATACCAGCCCAATCCCAGGGCCAGGAGACCGGCGGCCACCAGCACCGCCACAACGGCCAGGATCTGAATTTTGTGCCCCCGGACAAAGGCGATGACCGTTCCGGTGACGGTCATGAACTCGTCGGGCTCCCTCAAGAGCTGTTTGCGGGTCAGCTTTCTGGCTGCCATGGGTCCTCCTGGGCGGACGGCCGTCCGCCGGGCTGCTGTTTTCGGTAAAAATGCGGTGCGGGGACGAGCCCCGTCACCGGGAAGAGAGCATCTTCCGGATCACCCGGCAGGCGGCTTCCGCCCCCGGGACGATCGAGGTGTCCACAATGATCCTGCTCTCCTGGGGCACCTCGTCCAGGGGTTCCCAGTCCTTCTTCTGGGCCTGGAAAACCTCCCACCGTCCATCGGACACCTCCGCCGGGTCGGTCAGGCGGCGGTTCAGGCGGCGGCGCACCTCGGCCTCCGGGGCTGTGCACTCCACGACAAAAAAGGCGCTCCGGCCCTGGCGCGCCGTTTCCGCAGCCTGTTCCCGGTGCCGGCGGCGCTGGTGGGAAGCGTCCATAATGACGCTTTTCCTCTGAAGAAGCAACGCCTTTGCCTGGCGGCGCATCTCCCTGTAGGTCCTTTCCGTGGCTTCGGGGCTGTAGATGCCACTTCCCAGGGCCTCGGGCACCCGCTCTTCCGGGGGGATGTTGAACAGGGACTTGCGGATCACGTCGGTCCTCAGGACCTCGGCGTCCAGGAAACGGGCCAAGGGCCGGGCCAGGGTGCTTTTCCCCGTGGCCGAAAGCCCGGACAGGATCACCAGCCGGGGCCGGGCCGGGCGGGAGGCGTAGCGGGCGGCCAGATCGAAGTACGCGGAAGCGGTTTCAACGGCCTTTTCGCGCTGGGCCTGGGGCACGTCCGCCTCGTTGGCGGCCATGGCGTTCACCTTGCCCCGCACCGTGGCCCGGTAGCACTTGTAGAAGTCCAGGAGCAGCCCCATGCGACGGTCCCCCGAGGCCTCCTGGTAGGCCTGGGTGAAAGCCCGGGAGAGATCCCACGCGCCGTTTGCCTCCAGGTCCATGGCAAAGAACGCCACTTCGGCGGCCACGTCCGAGTACCGGAACCGCTTGTTGAACTCGATGCAGTCGAACACCACGATCCCGCCCCTGTCCTCGCACACGTGGGCCAGGTGCAGGTCCCCGTGGCAGTCCCGGATGCGGCCGTCGGTCACCCGGCGGTCGAAGAGGCGGCGGCGGCGGAGCATGAACCAGTCCGCATAGGCGATGAGCAGGGCGAAAAGCTCCCGGCCCAGGATGGTTCCCACGTAGCCCTCCACCTGGGCGAAGTCCTCCTCGTGGTTTTTTCCCACGCATTCCAGCCGACCGGCCGCGTCGATCTCCCCGCCCGTGGCGGCCCGTGCGTGGAAATCCGCCAGGACCCGGGCCAGGCGCGTGACGTGGTCCCGGTTGAGGAGCCCTTGGGAGAGGAGCGATGCGAACATCTTCCCCTCGTCCAGGCGCTTCATGCGCACGGCGTATTCCGCGATTTCGCCGGGCCCGGAAAGGGAGTATTCCCCGTCCGCGTCCAGGAAAACCTTGTCCACCCCCAGGTACACGCTGGGGGCCAGCCGCCGGTTCAGGTCCACCTCCCGGAGGCAGTTCTCCCGGCGCTTCTCCAGGCTGGTGAAGTCCATGAAGCCGAAATCCACGGGCTTCTTGATCTTGTAGACCAGGGGGCCGGCCAGAAACACCACCGAGGCGTGGGTGTGCACCACCTCCACGGATTCCGGGGCGTGGGGGTAGAAGCCCGGGTCACTCATGGCGGCAACGATGCGCGGATCGGGCATGAAATCGGGTCCTTGGCCCGGAAAAAGGCCGAGGGAGGATCAACGCCCCCAAGGGCCGGAGTCCTCCCCCGGAAGGGATGTCAGGAACGGAAACGGCTAGTCCAGGAGCTTCCGGATGCGCTCCCATCCTTCTTCGGGGATCTGGGCCCCCAGGACCTGGCAGACCTCGTATCCGCAGGCGGAGCCAAGCTCTCCGGCCTTTTCCAGGCTCATGCCGTGGACCAGTCCGTAGAGGAAGCCCGAGGCCCAGAGGTCTCCGGCTCCGGTGGTGTCCAGGGCCGGGCCGTTGCCCATGGCCCGCACCCGCACGGTGCGGCCCTTGGCCGCGATGTGGGAGCCCCGCTCCCCCACCTTGAGCACCGCCACTTCGGTATGCTCGGCCAAAATGGCCAGGGCCGTTGCCTCGTCCGTTTCGCCCGTGTAGGCCCGGGCCTCGTCCTCGTTGGCGATCAGGATGTCCACGTACTCTTCCACCAGTTCGAAGAGGAAGTCCCGGGACTGGTCCACCACCGTGTAGGCGGCCAGGTCCAGGGATATGGCCGCCCCGGCGTCCCGGGCACGGGAAAGGGCCATGCGGATGAGGTCCGGGTTGAACAGGAGGTATCCCTCCACGTGGACCACGGCGGCCTGGTCAAAGGCCGTGCTTCTTGCGATTTCCTCGGGCAGGGCCAGGGCTGAGGCCCCCAGGAAGGTGAACATGGACCGCTGGGCGTCCGGGGTGACGATGGAGAGCACCCGGCCCGTGGGGTTCACGTCGCAATGGATGAGGTTCGCCTCGATGTTGCAGGCGTCGAGCCCTTCCCGGAACCGGCGGCCGAAGTCGTCCGTGCCGCACTTGCCCACGAACCGGCCCCGGCCCCCCAGGCGTCCCACGCCCATGACCGTGTTGCAGGCCGATCCGCCGCACACGATGCTGGGCGTGCCGGAAACCCCGGAAAGGAGGGCCTCCAACTCGTGGTGGTGGTCCACCAGCTGCATGCCACCCTTGGCCGCGCCCGTGCGGACGAGAAACTCCTCTTCCTCATGGGCCAGGATGTCCACCAGGGCGGAGCCGATGCCCACGATGACTTTTCTGCCGTTGAAAAGATGGTTCATGAAAACCTTTGTCCCGGGAGGTGCCTGCCGGGCCTTGAAAGATGCAGGAAACAGCCTGGTAAATCACCAGACCAGGGACTTGTGAACCCATCCGCGGTCGCCGTCCGCGTGGAGGACCTCCAGCCAGTCGCCCTTTTCGGACACGACCTTCAGGGGCACGCCCCGCTGGACCCGGAAGGCCACGGCATCGCCCGCGCCCGGGCCCGTGCGGACGTTCACGTCATCACCCTTGCACACCACGGACCGGGTCTTGCCCAACAGGTCCTTGTGGAGCCATCCCTGATCCTTTTCGAAATCGGAAAACCGCACCCAGTCCCCGGACCGGCTCACCACCTCCATGGGGTAGTAGCGCTCCACCTGCCAGAGCACGGGGTAGCCCGTTCCGGGCCCGGAACGCACGTTGGCCCGGGACACGGAAACGGAAAGGCGCTCCCCGGCCAGGGCGGGCGCGGCCAGGAGCAGGATCGCCAGCAGCAAGAACAAACCTTTTTTCATCATTTGTACACCCTCACCCGGACCTCGCCCCGAAGGGCCTTTTCGAAGTTTTCGGCATCCTTTCCCGTTCCCACGATACCGCCGTAGTGCATGGGCACCGCCACCTTGGGCTGAATCCTCCGGGCCGCCTCCACCGCCTGCTCCCAGGTCATGACATAGGTGCCGGAAACCGGGAGCAGGGCGATGTCCGGGGCCAGCCCGTCCATTTCCGGGATGAGATCCGTGTCTCCGGCATGGTACACGCTGACGCCGCCCAGATCCGCCACAAAGCCCACCCAACCGTTGGCCCGGGGATGAAAGGCCTTGTCCGTGTTGTAGGCGGGAATGGCCTTCACCGCGATGCCGCCCACCGTGAGGCTCTCCCCCGGCGCTATGGGCCGGACATCGGCCCCCAGCCCGGCGAGCTTGGCCGTGCAGTCCGCCGTGGCCACCACCACGGTGTCCTTGCCCACGAACTTGGCCACGTCCTCCGGGGAGCAGTGATCATGATGCCCGTGGGAAATGAGGATCAGGTCCGCCGGTTCGGAGGTCTTCACCCGGAAGGGGTCGAAAACCACCACCTTGCCCCCTGCGCGGAAGAGAAACCCGTCATGGCCCAGCCACTGGGCCTGATCCAGAATTTCCTCCATGGCGGCGTTCCTTTCCTGTCCCGGGGTTCCCGTGGAATCAGCCCAGGCCCAGGCCCCGGGCGCAAGGAAAACCGCCAGGGCCAAAACCCCGCAAGCCAGGCCGAACCGCCGGGTATTCATGGCGCGCTCCAATTCGCAAGGACTTCAAAACATAAGGTCAAAGTGTAGGAAAGAACCCCGGCCAAGTCAACCGGGGGAGGCTCGGCAAATGGATTTTTCTAAAATAACCGCAGATTACGCAGGTTTTCGCGGAGAAGGAAAAGGAGATGGCCCCGGCATTTGCCGGGCTGCTCGTTGGTTGGCAAACTGTTGCGCTTCGCGCCCTGGGCTGCGGAGATGTGGCAGCTATCGAGGATTTTGGAGGAAATGGAGGGGAACCAGTAACCCCGGGACCACCCATAGCACCTGGGATCTACTTCAATAGTTTCGCTTGGACTCTATCCAAGAGCGTGGACATGGGCTCAAAGCAGACCTCAACGTTGAAAGATTCTGCCAGACATTCGAATGTGCTGTCATGAAACCAGAATACGTAATGATTGAGAGATTCACAACGGAAGTTTTCGGCCTTAGCGACCTCTGCAAGCCACGGTGAATTGACAACGATCTGAGCAGTATATCCCTCCAAACCTTTACCTGCCAGAGCATGCCCTCCCTGACCTTCGTCGTTCGGTGTGCCGAGTTTGGAGGATAAGCACCCATTAAATGTAACCAGACATAAGGATGCCGGCTCGGGCGAAGCCGGATCGACAGAGGTAACATATGTCCCATACCAGTCTGGACATGGTTCGTCGATGTAGAACGTAAGAAATGTTTTGTTATCATTGCACATCAGGATTGGCAATGGGGCTCCAATGTCCCACTGCACGGGAAACTGGCAAGAAATTGCATACGGCTCATCGCGTGACGCAGATAGGTCTCGTTCCAGTCGAAGCACTTCTGCTATTGCCGAGCGATATTCCTCCAACTCACCACCTTTGTGTTTAGAATCCAGGGCACGGTGACTGGCTCGGAGACGAGCGGTTGCCACCGAAAGCTGTTTTTTTAGCGATTTTGTTCGGTTAAACATAGTGATTTATCTCCCCGGGTGCCACTGGCAACTTTACCTCGGGCGGCGTAGGTTTGGGTGGCCCCGGCAACTGGTTGAGGCTGTGTCGCAATTCAATTTGAGTAACATTTTGCCACAATATATGGGGTATGCTTAAGCGCCAACCTCTATACCTTGTGGCCAATATGTCTCTGTTTGCAATTGCGACACAGCCTCAACTGGTTGCCGGGGTCCGAAGGACAATAGGTTCTCGCCCAAAATCCCAAGCTCCGCGTTCTTTTCCCGCTCCGTGCCCCGGAATCTTTTCTTTTCGCCCGGGTGGCCGGGTGGTCCCTCAAAAAAAGAAATCCCCCCTGCCCCCCTTTGTCAAAGGGGGGAAATCCGGCTTGGGGCGTTTTGCCGGACAAAGCTCTTTCGGGGGGCGCTACAAAATCTGTGTGATCTGCGTAATCATCTGATTTTTCTGATTTTCTCTTCAAGCCCACCACGATCCAGTCCGCCAGTTTCGTAGGTTGGGACAACCAGCGGGCGTCCCAACAAGGAACCGCATCCTTTTTTTGTTGGGACGCGCTGCGCTTGTCCCAACCTACGCCTTTTCTCTTCAGGCCCCCACGGCCCCGTCCGCCAGCCTTTGGGCCAATCTTGTGCGGCGGTGGTTGGGGCGGTCGTTGGCCAGGGCGGTTTCCAGGGCGCGGCGGCTGCCCAGGAGGACCAGGAGTTTTTTGGCCCGGGTGATGCCCGTGTACACCAGGTTCCTTTGGAGCAGGGGGTAGTGGCTCATGGACAGGAGGAACACCACGGCCGGGTATTCGGAGCCCTGGCTCTTGTGTACGGAGATGGCGTAGGCCAGGGTGAGTTCCTCCAACTCGGGGAAGTCGTAGGTCACCACCCTCTTGTCGAACTCCACGGTTGCCAGGGAAGCCTCCCGGTTTACGGAGATCAGGGTGCCGATATCGCCGTTGTAGACCTCCTTGGAGTAATTGTTTTTCACCTGCATGACCTTGTCCCCCACCCGAAACGTGCGGCCCAGGTGTTCCAGTTCCTCGGCACCGGGGTTCATGGCCTCCTGGAGCAGCCGGTTCATCTCGATGGTCCCGGCCGGGCCCTTGTGCATGGGGGTGATGACCTGGATATCGGTGCGCCCGTCCAACTCAAAGGCCTCGGGGATGCGGTCCAGGCACAGGGCGAGCACCATGCTCTGCATACGCTGGGCGTTGTTTTCCTCGATGAAGTAAAAGTCGAACTTTTCCCCGTCCGGGGACTTGGGCGGGTCCACCGTGGGCAGGCCCCGGTTCACCCGGTGAGCGTTTTTCACGATGAGGCTTTCCCGGGCCTGGCGGAAAACCTCCTCCAGGGTGAACACGGGCACCCGGCCCGAGGCCATGATGTCCCGGAGCGCGTTTCCCGGGCCTACGGGGGGGAGTTGGTTGACGTCCCCCACCAGGATCAGGGTGGAGGAAAGGGACAGGGCGGCAAAGAGGTGGTGCATGAGGAAGGTGTCCACCATGGACGCCTCGTCCACGATGATGACATCCTGGTCCAGGGGCTCGGACTCGTCGTGGTTGAAGGAGGCGGTGGCAAAGTCGTAGCCCAGGAGGCGGTGGATGGTGGCCGCGTCCCGGCCCGTGACCTCGGTGAGCCTCTTGGCGGCCCGGCCCGTGGGCGCGGCCAGGGCGGTGGTGCGGCCCAAAGACTCGAACACCATCTGCACGGACCGGATGAGGGTGGTCTTGCCCGTGCCAGGCCCGCCGGTGATGACGCACATGCGGTTTTCCAGCACACTGGTGAGGACGTTCAACTGGGTCTCGGACAGATGGATGGCCAGGCCCTTCAAGACCTTTTCCAGGATCTCGTCCCCGGAAAGGGGCGGCGGCTCCGGCGGCACGGAGAGAAAGGCGAGGATGCGCCGGGAAAGGGCCCGCTCCACAGCCAGAAAAACCGGGA
>JAHJUF010000203.1 GCA_018829095.1 Pseudomonadota bacterium
ACCCATAGCACCTAGTGGAGAAAAAGTCTAGTTTTATTTTTCTTGTTATATCAATATGTTGTGCTCATGGATGGGCGATGCCACAAAATCAGGGGCCTACTACCCCCTGAACGCTTACCTTTCTTTCATATCCCCTCATGCGACAATCTAGCGATGACTTCGTCCTGGAGTTCGCGGCCGATGCTGGTGAAGTAGGCGTTGTAGCCGGTTACGCGGACCAGGAGGTGGCGGTAGTCGGCGGGGTGTTTTTGGGCTTCCTTGAGCATTTCACCGTCGAGCATGTTGATCTGGAGGGCGGTGCCGCCGTTTCGGGCATAGCCGCGCAGGAAAGCCTTGAACTTTTCCCGGTGTTCCGGGTCCCGGAGGATGGACGGGTTGAACGTGATGGTGTGGGACGCGCCGTTGGGCAGGAGGTTCACGTAGTCGCCGAAGTCGCCGTTGCCGTCGGCGGCGTGCCCGCCCAGGACAAAGCCCACGCTGTTGGTGTTGGAGGTGGGGCCCTTGATGTCCGCGCCGTTCACCGGGCAGATGGCGTTGGAGAGGAACTGGCCCTGGGGCCGACCGTCCGGGCTGGCAGGAAGGATGTAGCCGTCCCCCACCCAGTAGTTCCAGGAGAGCATGCCCGGCCTGGCCTGGCGGCCCGAGGATCGGGTCTTGTGCTTCCAGGTCTCGTTGGTCCAGACCTCCATGACCTTTTTGGCCAGGGTGTCGGCCTCGGTATCGTCCCGGCCGTACTTGGGGGCCTTGAACTTGGCCCGTGCAGCTAAAACTTCGTGGCCCTCCCAGTTGTCCTTCAGGGCCTGAATCAGCTCCTGGATGGTGCAGGTTTTCGTATCGTACACCAGGTATTTGACGGCCAGGAGCGAATCCACGGTGGTGGCGAAGGTCACGGCCTCGATGGTGACCATGGCGATTTCCGCGCCGCCCTGGGTGATATCCAGGGCCTTTTCTGCGCAGCCTTTCACCAGGCACGAGAGGTAGGGCGTGGGCGTGAAGCGAACGCGGACCGCTTCCGAAGTCTCATAGACCTCCATGGCCCGGGCGATGATGTGGGCGGTCTGGATCTCAAAGGCCCGGAAGAGCTGCTCAAAGGTGGCAAAGGTTTCCGGCTCGCCGGTTTTCGGCCCCTGCTGGAGGATGGGCAGAGTTTTGCCCATGATGGGGTCGCGGTAGGGCCGGATGTCGCGGCCGTCGGAAAGCGCCAACTCCAGGGCTTTCAACAGGTTCAGGTTGATGTCCACCGTGCCGGAGCGGTCGTTGCCCACCATGGTGTTTTCCAGGCAGCCCACGGGCGCGTATTCATGGACGTTGCCCTCGTGGATCAGGTGGGAGATCCCCGCGCGCCGGGCTTCATGGAGCATGCCGGCCATGGAGCGCTCGTCAAAGTTCAAAAGAAAAGGCGCGCCCTGGGAGGAAGAGATCATGTCCACCACCCGGTCCAGAAGTTCATCCGGCGAGTTCCGGTGGAGCCGCAAGTTGGGCTTGGGCTCCAGAATGGGGCTCATGCCGTCAATGACCTCGAGGAACACGTAGGTGAGCTCGTTGGTCATGTCCTTGCCCCCGGAGCCCAGGCCGGAGAGGGTGATGAGCTGGCCGAAGCCTGCGGTGATGCCCTGGTTGCCGCCCGTGCGGATCATGGCGTCGTAGGCCGTGTTGGCGTGGACCCAGAAGCATTTGAGGATTTCCTTGCCGAATTCCGGGTCCATGCCGTCTGCGACGGAACGTTGCCAGTACGGCAGGAGATACTGGTCCACCCGGCCGAAGGACACGCCGGGTCCGGGATAATTTTCGTCGCTCATGACCAGCATGTGGGCGAGCCAAAGGGCCTGGACCGCCTCCCAGAAGGTGGTGGGCGGCTCCCAGGGCACCCGGGAGAGGTTTTTTGCCATCTGCTGCAGTTCGGCGGCCCGGTCCGGGTCTTCGCACTGGGCAGCCTCGTTCCGAGCCTGGGAGGCGTAGCGGGCGGCAAGGTCCCGGGGCAGGGTGGCGGCGGTCATCATGGCTTTGAGCTGGTCGCCCTTTTCCCCGCGCTTGTCCCGGGTGGAAAGGGCCTGGAAGCGCTTTTCCAGGTCCGCGTGGATGCCTGAAAAGCCTTCCGTCAGCACCCGCTCGTAGCCCGGGACCAGGTGGCCGTCCGTGGCCCCGGCATTGCCGTAGCCATGATCGTGGAAAGCCTTCATCCGCTTCCGGGCGCCGTGCTTGCCGCGCAGGAGCTTGTGCCGTTCCCTGGTCTCCTTTTTGGTGAGGCACCGGGAAGCCTGGATGTTGAACCGTCCACCACAGAGGAGGTCGCCGGGGAGGATCTCGGCGGGCAAGTACCTCGCCATGACCTCCCGGATAAACCAGGCTCGGCGTTCGGGCAGGCTCCTTTGCCAGAAATCCGGGGCCAGGTCCACCTTCCGGGCCGTGTGTAGGAACGAGGAGTTGAAGGTGGACAGGAAGGTGTACATCTCGGGCACGATGTAAAAGGTGGCCTCGTTGTATACCGTGTCCCAGGAGGTCCCGGTGGTCCAGGCGGTGAACTCGTTGTTCCACGGGCGTTTCACGCCGGAAAAGTAGTAGTCCCGCAGGGTTTGGATCCGGGGGGAGAGCCCCTTGGGCTCCTTGATGGCGACGGCGGGTTTCCTGGCCGTTGATACCGCCATGACGCACCTCCTTGGGGGAATGGGTTGCATGAGATTGGTCAACCCGTATGATAAACTTTCCGGAAACGAAAGAAAAGCCGTCAATGGCCCGGCTTCCTGATCCGGGAATCGCAACCTGTTCACGCCTGCCGGTGTGGACTTCCCTGTTCGTGTGGATTATATTGGGAGCCGGATGCGGAACCGGGGAGAATTCCACGTCCTGGACCCCATCCTCCTTCCATGGGCCCTGCCCATCGCCTGCCTTATCCGGGAGAAAACGATGCGAACCAGGAAACTGCTGAAGAAAATCGCGGTGCCCAGGGAGTTGGACCGGCACCTGGACCAGATGCCCATCTGCGTGGGGGAGTCAGGATGGGACCCCTACGGATTCAACATGGATGGAACCAAGGTGGCCGTGTCCATGCTCCGTTGGTTGTACGACTACTACTTCCGGGTGGAGGCCTTCGGCCTGGAAAACATTCCGCCCAAGGGGCCGGTCCTCATCATTTCCAACCACAGCGGGCAGCTTCCCTTTGACGGCCTTCTGATCGGCCTGGCCATGGCCACCAACCCCCACGGCGCCCGGGCGCCCCGGGCCATGGTGGAGCGGTTCGCGCCCACGGTGCCCTTTGTGGGCAACTGGCTGAACATGGTGGGTGCGGTGGTGGGAGACCCGGTGAACTGCGTTTCCATGCTCGGCCGGGGCGAGGCGGTCATCGTGTTCCCCGAGGGCGTCCGGGGTGCCGGGAAGCTCTATCACAAGCGCTACCAGCTACAGCGGTTCGGCAACGGGTTCATGCACATCGCCATGACCCATAAATGCCCCATCGTGCCTGTGGGGGTGGTGGGCTGCGAGGAAAGCATGCCCGCGCCCTTTCACCTGAAAACCCTGGCCAAAATCCTGGGCTTTCCCTACATCCCCTTCACGGTGCCCTTCCCCCTGCCCACCAAGGTGGTTCTCCACTTCGGCGAGCCCATGCATTTTACGGGGGACATCATGAACGAGGACCAAGTGACCTTGAAGGTGGAAAAGGTGAAGGAATCCATCAACGGCCTGATCGCTCGGGGACTTTCCAAAAGAAAGGGCTGGTTCCACTGATGACCGAAAAGGAAAAACCCAAGGTTCTCGTGACCGGCGCCGGCGGCCAGCTGGCGTGGCAGACCATCCAACGCCTGAAGAATAACTATCACGTGGTGGCCATCGATTTCCGCCGCAAGGCGGACCTGGGCGACGACGTGGCGAGCTACCGGGTGGACTTCAACAAGCGGAGCTTCGAGGATATCTTCCGGGAGCACTCCTTTGACGGGGTCATCCACCTGGGGCGCATCGGGTCGGACATCTCGTCCGCCTTCTACCGCTACAACGCCAACGTCCTGGGCACCCAGCGCCTTCTGGACCTGTGCTTAAAGTACAAGGTGGGCCGGGTCATCGTGCTCTCCACGTTCTTTGTGTATGGCGCGAGCGCCTACAACCCGGCGCTTCTGACCGAGGACATGCCTCTCAAGGCCTCCAACCTGTCCTACGACCTGGTGGACAGCGTGGAACTGGAAAACGTCACCGCCATCTACCTGTACAAGCACCCCAATCTGAACATCACGGTGCTCAGGCCCTGCAACATCGCGGGTCCCCGCATCGGCAACAACATCGGCCGTCTCCTTTCCGGCCGCTTCGCGCCCGTGCTGATGGGGTTCTCGCCCATGATGCAGTTCATCCACGTGGATGACATGGCAGACGCTGTGGTGCTCGCCAACGACAAAAACATCCCGGGCATCTACAACGTGACCCCGGAGGACTGGATCTCGTACACGGACATGCTGGAGAAATGCGGGTGCGTCAAGGTGCCCGTGCCCAGCATCCCCGGCCCCATTCCCCGGCAGCTCGCCCGGCGGCTCAAGTTCAAGGGTATGCCCAGCCACCTGGTGAACTACTTCAAGTACCCGGTGGTCATCGACGGAACTCTCTTCAAACAAAATTTCGGGTTCGAGTGCCAGCGCACCACGAACGACATCGCCGAGTACTATCACCGCCGCAAGGAAAAGGAGGGGTTCGTCCGGGGGCTTTTCCTGAACCGGAGTAAGAAGTTCGGCCGGCGGGCCGCAGACAACATCTGACGCCTGGCGGAGGCGGGGGCATCATTCGGGAAAAGGGCGTGCACCGCATCCGGGGCTTGGCCCGGGCCGGGAACACCCGAGTGACGGCTCTGGGCAGAAAAATCGGCTTCCCCCTGGTCCGTTGCCCCGGGGAGAGGAATTACGAGTCTTTCACCACTCTTTCACCATCTTTTTTCCCCGGCGGGTGACCGGGCGGGTGCGAAGAAGGACATAGGTGGCGCCGGTGCCCCCGTCGCAGGCCCTGGCGCTGGCAAAGGCGAGAACCCATTTCCTCCAGGGACCCCTGCTGAGCCAATGGAGCACGGCGGCCTTCAGGACCGGGTCCCCGGGGCTGGACAGGCCCCGGCCGTGGATCACGGACACGGCCCTTTTCCCGGTATGCACCGCATCGCCCATGAACTCCTCGAAACATTCCGCAGCATCGGCCTGGGTCAGCCCATGAAGGTCCAAATGGGCCTGGATGGAGAAATTCCCCCGGTGGAGCTGGCCCGGCACCGAAGGGTGGACCCCGTAGCCCGCGCCCTCCACGTATTCGGCGGTCAACGACACCACCATGCCCCCACCTCCGGAAACCAGTTCCTCCAGCATCCGCCGGGCCAGGTCATCCCCGCTTTCGTCTCCCACGGGCCGGGCATCCCCGGCGTCCCGGGGCCCGGCCGGGTCCCGGGACGAGCCGGGAAACAGGGGCGTCACGTTCTCCATGGCTTTCAGGAACAGGACTTCCTCCGACTCGGAGGCGAGGGGCGGCATGGCGTCCGGGGCCTTCACAGGCTTGGCGGTCCCACCGCTCTTCAGGACCTGGGCCAGGGGGATTGGTTCGGGGCCGGGCGAGGCTTTTTGGTTCGGGCGGCCCGCGCGGAGGCGGTCCCCCAGGCCGTCAAACGGCCGGTTGATGGACAGGGAGGGTTTTGGGTCTTTCATGGCCATTTTCCGGAAGGGTCCGACGAAAAAAACAAGGGCCCGGAACCGGGGGGAC
>JAHJUF010000204.1 GCA_018829095.1 Pseudomonadota bacterium
CACGATTTCAACAACCTCCTGGCCGTGATCCTGGGCAATCTGGAGCTGGCCCGGATGGAGATCCCCGGCAAGGGCCCGGCCGCGAGCCGCCTGGCCGAGGCCGAAGTGGCCGTGGAAAAGGCCCGGGAACTCACCCGGAGGTTCATCACCTTTTCCGGCGGGGGCGCGCCCAGGCTCCGGCCCGTGGATCTGGCCCCCCTGCTGGATTCCTGCCTGGCCCGCCTTCAGGAGGACCAGATGGGCCGGACCCTTTCGGGCCAGCCGGTGAAATGCATCCTGGCCCTGCCCCCGGACCTGCCCCCGGTCCTGGCCGACCCGGACCAAGCCTCCCTGGTGTTCGGGAACCTGTTGGACAACGCCCGGGACGCCATGCCCTCCGGCGGGAAAATCCTGGTCCGGGCCGAGGCGGTCCGGGTGGAATCCCCCCTGGACCCGGCCACTCCCTTCCTGCCTCCGGGGGGTTATGTCCGGGTGACGATCCGGGACCAGGGCCTGGGCATTCCGGAGGAGGACCTTCCCCGGGTGTTCGACCCCTACTTCACCACCCGGGAGCAGGGTTCGGAAAAAGGCATGGGTTTGGGGCTTTCCGTGGCCTGGTCCATCGTCAAAAAACACAACGGCCACATCCGCCTGGAATCCCGGCCAGGCCGGGGAACTTCCGCCCACGTGATGCTCCCCCGGGCCGGAGATTGATCCGCGTCAGCCCAGGGGGGCGTTCAGGCGTCCCAGGGAAAGGCCTTCCAACCCCCAGTCCATCCAGTGGAGCCGGTCTCTTTTCAGGGGCAGGGGCTTTTCAGAAGCCAAAAACCTCCTCCCGGCCAGGTGGTACGCCAGGACCCGGATCACGCCCTGGTGGGTGATGGTGAGAATCCGGCCCCCCGGATGGGCCCGGGCCGCCTGGGCCAGGGCCTTGACGCTCCGGTCCAGAACCTCGGTCCGGCTCTCCCCGCCGGGCGGGCGAAAGTCCCAGCCCGCTGTCAGAACCTCGGGATGGGCCGCCTCGATCTCCGCTGCGGTCCGTCCCACCCATTCCCCCCAATCCTGCTCCCCGATCCCGGGCTCCACCTTCATGGCCAGGCCCAGGAACCGGTTCACCAGACGGGCGGTTTCCAGCGCCCGGGGCAGGTCCGAGACCAGGATCATGGAAAACCCCCGTCCAGCAAGGGCCCGGCCCCACTCCAGGGCCGCCCGGTGTCCGGCCCCGGTCAGGGGGCTGTCGGTCCGGCCCTGGATGCGCTTTTCCCGGTTCGCCAGGGTGGCGGCGTGGCGCAGAAGGCCGAAGCGCACGGAATGGATGGCGGGCATGGTCCTCCTTGGATGGGGGCTCTTCCCCAAAAAAATAGGGCGGGCGGCAACGGGAACGCAAGGGCGGTTTCCGGCAAAAAGGGCTTCGGCCGTCCCTGGCGGAGTTTTGCAAAGGCCGATGAACCGGCATCAATCCGGTTCCACGCCCCTTTCCGCCAGTAGGCGAATAAGTTCCACGTCCGCTGCGGGGAAAGCCAGGGAGGACAACTCCCCGGGCCGGACCCAGCGGATCTCGTCCGCAGCCGTGGGGCGCGGATCCTGGCCCGGAGGGACCAGCCGGCAGAAGAAGGCGTGGAGGGTCACGGAAAACCGGGTGTAGGCGTGGCGGATGACGGCGATCTTCCTCCCCACGGAGATGGCCAGGTCCAGTTCCTCGGAAAACTCCCGGGCCAGAGCCTGTCCTGTTGTCTCTCCGGGCTCCAGCTTGCCCCCGGGAAACTCCCAGAGGCCGGGCATGAGGCCCATGGCCGGACGCTTCTGGACCAGAATTTTCCCGTCCTCCACCAGGACCCCGGCAGCCACGGAAAGGGGCGTCACAGCCGGTCGTTTCTCCCGCACCGGGATTTCCGCCTGAACGCCCTGCCGGGCGGCCTCGCAAAAACTCCGCACCGGGCAATCCGGGCACCTGGGGGGGTTCCTGCAGATGAGGGCCCCCAGTTCCATAAGCCCCTGGTTGAAACTCCGGGCCCGGCCCAAGGGGATGAGGGCCCGGGCCGATTCGGCCAGATGCCGGGCCGCGGCGGGGCCGGAAAGGGAGCCGTTCACCAGGAGGAGCCGGGCCAGGACCCGCTTCACGTTGCCGTCCACAGCCGGCCGGGGCTGGTTGCAGGCAAAGCTGGCCACGGCCCCGGCGGTGTAGGCCCCCACCCCGGGGAGGGCCAGGAGGGCGGCGTGGTCTTCGGGCACCCGGCCTCCGTGGGCGGCCACGATCAGCCGGGCCGCCCGGGCCAGGTTCAGGGCCCGGCGGTAGTACCCCAGGCCCTCCCAGACTTTCAGCACCTCGTCGTCCGTGGCCCGGGCCAGGGCGGCCACGTCCGAAAACCTCTCCAGCCAGGCGTGGTAGTAGGGGATCACCGTCTCCACCCGGGTCTGCTGGAGCATGATCTCGGAAACCCACACCGCGTAGGGATCCCGGGTTCTCCTCCAGGGCAGGTCCCGGCCGTGGGCGTCGAACCAGTCCGCCAGGACCGGAGACATTTCCATGGCCAGGCGCGCCAGCCTTTGGGGCGAAACGCCCATTGCAGCATTTTTCATCAAGGGGATTCCTCCTCCGGTCTTTACATACCGGCCGGAGCAGGGGTATCAGGAGATGAAAGGGACATCAACCGTGTTTCTCCAAGAAGGGCTGGTCATGGCTGAAAAAATCCCGGTTTCCCACGACGCGGGCACGCGCATCACCCTGGTGGGCCTGGTGGTCAACATCCTCCTGGCGGGACTGAAATTCGCGGTCGGCATCCTCACCGGAAGCCAGGCCCTGGTGGCTGACGCTGTCCACTCCCTCTCGGACCTGTTCACGGATTTCGTGGTTCTGTTCGGCCTGGCCGCCGGGCGCAGGAAGGCGGACGTGCGCCACCACTTCGGCCACGCCCGGGTGGAAACCATGGCCTCGGCCGTGGTGAGCCTCACCCTGGCCGGGGTGGCTGTGTTCATCGGCCTGGACGCTGCGAAAACCATCCTCTCGGGCGTGGCCGCCGCTCCCGGATGGACGGCCGCTCTGGCTGCGGCGGTTTCCATAGGCTCCAAGGAGATACTATACCGGTACACCGTGGCCGCAGGCAGGAAGATCCAGTCCAAGGCCGTGGTGGCCAACGCCTGGCACCACCGGTCGGACGCCCTGTCCTCCGTGGCCGTGTTGATCGGCATCCTGGCCGCCCAGATCCGGGAGGACTGGGCCGTGGCCGATTCCTGGGCCGCCGTGGTGGTGGCCCTGCTCATCCTCCGGGTGGGCATCTCCATGTTTTGCGACGCCCTGGCCGAATTCATGGACAGGGCCCCGGAACCCGAGGTGGTGCACCGCATCGCCCGGTGCGTCCGGGAGACCCCCGGCGTCCTGGGGCTCCACGACCTCAAGGTGCGCACCTCGGCGGACCGTTACCAGAAGCAGGTCCACATCATGGTGGACGGCAACATCACGGTCAACGAGGGACACCGAATCGCCAGAGAGGTTGAGGCCTGCCTGTTCCGGAATTTCCGCGAACTGGTGGAGATCACGGTCCACATGGACCCCAAGGATCGAGACCGCCCGTCCAAGGAGTAGAATGGGGGGATTTCTTCCCTGGCTTTCCAGGATCAGGGCGTCGCCTCCGAACTCCGCAGGGCCTCGAAGTCCGGCACCTCCTCATCCCAGACAGACAGGATCTCGCCGTTTTCCACCAGGATGAGCCGGGGGATGGCCCCGCTCCCCAAAAGGCGCAGGTAATCCGACTTGTCCACCAGGAGGACCGGGTAGGAGGCAAAGGTCTCCTCCCGGAAGGCCCGGATGCGGCCGGAGTTGTTCACGGACAGGCCCACCACGGACGGGAGGCCGGGGTCTTCGTGGATAAGGTTCAAGGCGAACACCGAGGCCCGGCAGTGGTCGCACTCGGTGTCCATGATTTCCACCAGCCACCGGCCCGTCCAGAGGTCCGGGGCCTTGCCCTCTTTCACATGGACAGCCCCCAGGGGATTGGAAACTCCCTGGTCCGCCTCTCCCGAGGGAAGGGTGGAAAAGGAAAGCCCGAACACCCAGGGCAGGATGAGCCCCGCAACGGCCGCGACCATGACCATCCCCAGGCGGAGCCTGTCGAACCGGGTCTCCCGGGGGCGGTGCAGGATCAAGGCCGCCACCGCTCCGGCCAAAAGAAACAGGTCCTCCACCAGGGCCTGGCCCGGCGTTCGCTTCAGCAGTTCCCCAAAGCAGCCGCAGTCCTCCACCACCCCGGTTTTCCAGGCGTATCCCGTGATCCCGATGAACACCACCAGAAGAATCGAAGTGAGGGAAAGGGCCAGGCTGGGCCGGTAGCCCGTCACCAGGGCCGCCCCCAGGATCAGCTCCGCCAGCAGGAAGCCCCACGCCCCGGCCGCGGCCAGGGGCCAGGAGGGCACCAGTCCGTAATCCAGGATCTGGCGGGTGAACAGGGCCATGTCCGGGAGCTTGATGGCGGCGGCCAATAGGAGCACGCCCCCCAGGATCACGCACAGGACGCGGTGGGCAACAACTCGAGAGGAAGACCGGGGGGCCGGGGAAACGTGGGTGGACAAGGGCTTTCTCCTTCGGATGCCTAAGGTTCGGTCACAAGATAAACACCACGATCCCGAAAGGCAATCCCCACCCTGACAGCACCGCCTAAACCAGGCAGGAAGGGCTGGGGCCCCACGGAGAGCCTTGCCTTGGAAAAGGGGAACGAGTGAGTGCATCCCTATCCGTCGGAAAAGTTCAACCTTGCGGGCACCTCGCAA
The DNA here is from genome assembly GCA_018829095.1 of Pseudomonadota bacterium. GTDB lineage: Bacteria > Desulfobacterota > Desulfobacteria > Desulfobacterales > Desulfatibacillaceae > JAHJUF01. Next base: position 4,744 of record JAHJUF010000204.1, read on the forward strand.
GAAAGCCCTTTACTTGCCCGGGCATTTTCTCCAGGCTGCCCCCGGGCGCGCCGGAATATTTTTTGCGCCCAAAACCTCATGAAATGGCTCACGGCATGACCGGACGAACCCTTCTGTCCCTCATCCTTTTGACCGGCATCTTTTTCACGGGATTTCTGGGCCGGACCTGCCCCGCGCCCCTTCTTCCCTTGCTGGAAGCGGATCTCTCCCTGGACCACGCCCAGGCCGGGGCCCTGTTTCTCTGGATTTCCGCCGGGTATTTCCTGGCCCTGTTCGGCTCCGGCTTCCTCTCGGCCGCCACGAGCCACCGCCGGGTGATCCAGGTTTCGGCGGCCGGGGTGGGCGCCAGCCTGTTGCTGGTTGCCGTCTCCCGGGGACTCTGGCCCCTGCGGGGTTCCTTTTTCCTGGTGGGCCTGTTCGCGGGCCTGTACCTGCCCTCGGGCATCGCGACCCTCATGGGTCTGGCCCTAGAAAAACAATGGGGCCGGGCCCTGGGCGTGCACGAGATCGCCCCCAACCTCTCCTTTGTGGCCGCCCCCCTGGTGGCCCAGGGGCTTCTTTCCATCATGTCCTGGCCGGGCATTTTTGCCATTCTGGGGGCCGGCTCCCTCCTGCTTTTTCTCCTCTTCACCCGGTTCGGCCAGGGGGGCGGGTTTCCCGGAACGGCCCCGGGCTTCCACGTCCTGAAAAACCTGGCCTCCAACCGCAGGTTCTGGGTCATGACCACCCTGTTCGCCCTGGGCATTTCCGGCACCCTGGGCATCTTCAACATGCTGCCCCTGTACCTGGTGGACCAACGGGGCATGGACCCGGCCACGGCCAACGCCCTGGTCGCCGCCTCCCGGGTTTCCGGGCTCTTCATGGCCTTTTTCGCCGGGTGGATGGTGGACAAGGTGGGTCCGGGCCGGTCCATGGCCCTGGCCTTCTTCCTGTCCGGGGCCCTCACCTTCCTCATGGGAGCGGCTTCCGGGCCCCTGTTTCTCGTGGCCGTGTTCCTCCAGCCAGCAGCGGCGGTCTGCTTTTTCCCGGCCGGCTTCGTGGCCCTGTCCGAACTGGGGGGGCCGGAGGACCGGAACGTGGCCATTTCCGTGTCCGTGCCCCCGGCCTTTTTCGTGGGCGCAGGTCTGGTCCCAGCCCTCCTGGGGCTTCTGGCGGACCAGGGCCGCTTCTCCCTGGGCTTCTGCCTGGTGGGGGCCTTCATCGCCACCGGCACCCTGGTGGCCCGGCGCATCTCCTAAGGCCCGGACCGACCGCCCACTCTCTTCCTGGTTTCCCAACCTTTTGAAATCCCATCACAAACAGTAAAATATCCCTTTTTTAAAAAAAATGCTTGCATCCCGGAAAGAACAGGTTCATATTCGGCACAGTTGTACGCACAAATATCCTTACGATCGTAAGGACAGATTCGAACACATATACATGAACGACCGTATTTCCGGATGGGGTGTTTACCCCATGCCCCTCTCCGGATTCCCTTTACCAAGCTGCAAACCACGAGGAGGACAAATATGGCCCCGAAAAAACGGTTCCAGCCCGACCCCATCCACCCCCTGGACCCCGCCCCGGATTTCGAGGGCGGCAAGGGAAAGGGCGTGCGCCTCAAGGACATGTCGCCCTATAACGACTGGGTTCTCGCCCGTCTGGTGGACAAGGCCGAGGTCTTCAACCCCGAGGCCCTTCTTTCTTCGGACGGACGGCCCGTGGTGGTCATCACCTCCCATGGCCCGGGCGTGGCCTGGATGCCCGCTCTGGCCCTGGTCTCCCGGTATTACATCGAAAACGGCCTGGGGAATCTGGTGGGCGGGATGTATCCCCATCCTGCGGTGTTCTGGGTACCGGGGCTGAAAAGCTATTATGAGGAGGTCCTGGGAACCCCCACGGCGGTGAACACCGTGGACGGGGTGGTGGAATCGCTGAAATCCGGGGACATCCACCTCACAGGCACGGCCCCCGAGGGTGCCAACTGCCTGTTCTCCTTTGACGAATACGTGGCCCCCTTCCGGTCCCGGGGCATGATCGCCGCCGCCATCAAGGCCGACGCCCATGTCTGCCTCCTGGCCCACCTGGGGGCAGAGGCGTGGACCATTTCCATCAACCTCCCATTTGGCTGGAAACTCCCCAACACCAACGGCCTGCGGGGCATCAACATCACCCTGCCGCCCTACAAGAAACTGCCCCATTACCTGGTGAACTGCCGGACCTTCACCCCCTCCATGACCGGGGAGGAGATGGCCCGCATGACCAAACGCAAGGCGCGCCTCTACCTCAATGTGGAAGTGGAGAGGATGCGGACCGAGATGAACATCATGACCGATGAATTGAAGGCCGCCATGGCCGCCCGGAAAAACCCCAGGACGTTGCGGGTGGTGTGAACCCGCTCCCTGCTTGAGACATCGCGGCCCCGGCCGCCTGAAAAGGAGGATTTCCATGGAACCGAACTTCCATTTTGCAGATGAAATGATCTCCGTTGTAGAGGCCCCGGCCGTGCCCACGGTTTGGAGCCCCACCCTGGACCATTCGCCCGAGATCA
>JAHJUF010000205.1 GCA_018829095.1 Pseudomonadota bacterium
TCGATCCCAGGTGGGCCCATCGATGGCTCTACGAGGGTTTCGAAATTAGGGCCGGGCCTGGACGGATAGTTTATGAAAAGGATGACCCCTCCGAAAACCTGCGATGGTCATACGAAAACGAAAACTCCAGGACCATGAGGGTCCGGGTAAGGCGTGGTGGCTTCCACCGCGCCTTTTTGCGTAATGGAGGGGCACATGAAGGTCCAGACGACGGTCCGGGATGTGGAAAGGGCTCTGGAGAACGTGGCCCCCTCCCGGCTGGCGGAAAACTGGGACAACGTGGGCCTCATGGTGGGGGACCGGACCGCGTTGGTGACGAAAATCCTTCTGGCCCTGGATCCCATGGCCGAGGTCCTGGCCGAGGCGGCCGATTCGGGATGCGACTGCGTGGTCACCCATCACCCCCTTTTCTTCACCCCTCTGGCCCGCATGGACCTTTCGGAGCCCGTGGCCCGGGAAGCGGCTTTCTGCGTGGCCCATGGCCTGACTCTGTTGTGCGCCCATACCAACCTGGACAAGGCTCCGGGGGGGGTGAACGCCCAGCTGGCCAACCGCCTGGGCCTGACCGAGGTGACCGGCCTGGGCCCCGCCCAGCCCGTGGAGCTTTGCCGGGTGGCGGCCATCGCGCCGCCGGGGCGGGACAAGGCCGTGGAAAAGGTCCTGGCCTCCTTCAGCTCCCGGCGGGTGGAGTCCCTTTCCCATCGCCTGGAGATACGGGTGGAGGCGGTGGTGGCCCGGCGGGACCTGACGGCGGTTTCCGCCGCCCTGAAGAACGCCGCCCCGGATTCCGGCGGCTTCCTGGAGGCCTGGCCTCTGCTGAACCATGAAAACGCTTTCCACCTGGGCCTGGTGGGCCGGATCCCCGAACCCATGACCCTTTCGGACCTGGCCCGGTGGGCGGGACGCCGGCTTTCAGCCCCGGGAGTGAAGAGCGCCGGGGATCCGGACCTGTGGGTCAAGCGGGTGGCGGTATGCGCGGGCAGCGGCGGAGGGATGGTGAAATCCTTCTACGCCTCAGGCGCCCAGGCCTTCATCACCGGCGATGTACGGTACCACGACGCCCGGGATGTGGCCGCCCGGGGGCTGGGCATCGTGGATGTGGGGCACTACGCTTCCGAAAGGCTGGCCCTTCACGGGCTGGCGGAAGCTCTGGCAAAGGAATTCGCCCGGCAGGATCGGGCCGTGGATCTGATCGTTTCCGAAAGGGAACACGATCCCTTCGCCCTGGCGGGCGCGTGAGGCCCGGGCCGGAGGCGGGGCCCCCCGCGTCCGGATCACCGGCCTTACGCGGACGGCAGGCAAGGCAGGAGGACTCGTTGAGAGAACAGATTGCCTACTTGGTGCAGCTCCAGGGTATTGACGATGAGGCGGGCCTGGTGCGTGCGAGACTTTCCGTGTGCGCCAACCGGTTGAAGGAGCTGGAGGTCCAGTTGTCGGGCCTGTCGGTCCGCCTGGAGAGCCAACAGGCCGAGCGGCGCCAGCTCCAGGCCCGGCAAAAGGATCTCACCTACAAGATCGAGGACGCCAACCGCTTGTCCAAGAAAGCGGAAAAGCGCTTGATGGAAATAAAAACCTCCCGGGAATACAGGGCTCTCCAGAGGGAGCTGGAGGACGCCAAGGGGAACATCCGGGAGATGGAGGAAGAGGTCATAGTGTGCATGGAAAGGTCCGAGGAACTGGACAAGTCCATTGCCGCCCTGTCCGGGGAGCACGGCGAGCTGGAAAAGATCTACCTCCAGGAAAAGAAGGACGTGGACGCCGAGGTGGCCGGCAAGGAAGGCCGCCTGGAGGAGCTTACGGCCGGCCGGGAAGAGATCGCCGGCCAGATGAGGCCCCAGCTTTTCCAGCGCTACCAGCGCATCCTGATCGCCATGTCGGGCCGGGCCGTGGTGGCTGTGGTGTCCTCGGTCTGCCGGGGGTGCAACATGAACGTCCCCCCCCAGATATACAACGATCTCCAGAAGGGCGAGGATCTGAAGTACTGCCCCCACTGCGAGCGCATCATCTATTGGAAACAGGAGGACGAAGAGGACGGCGAGGAAGACTGATCCGTCCTGTTTGTCTTTTTCCGGTCCGGGCAGGAGGAGGCCAGGCGGCCGCTGGGCCCATCACGGGCCTGGAGGAAAGTCCGAACACCGCAGGGCAGGGTGCTCCGTAACGCGGAGTCGCGGCAACGCGAAGGAAAGCGCAACAGAAAGCAAACCGCCTGGCGGGCTTTTCGCCCGTCCGGTAAGGGTGAAACGGTGCGGTAAGAGCGCACCAGTTCCCCGGGCGACCGGGGAAGCTAGGCAAGCCCCACCCGGTGCAAGACCAAATAGGGGAGCTCACACGGTGGCCCGCCGTTTGCTCCCGGGTAGGTCGCAAGAGGGCGGCGGGCAACCGCCGCTCCCAGATGAATGGCCGCCGCCCGGCCGGGGGTGACCCCGTCCGGGAACAGAATTCGGCTTACGGGCTCCTCCGGCCCGGACCCCTGTTTTCAGGAACCCCTCTCAAAAATCTTTTCGCCGCGAGAGGGGTTTCCGCAAGCCATTTGGCGAAAGCCGCAAACGGCCAGAAAGTCCTGAACCATGTCCCAGGGGGAATTCGCAGAAAAGGCCCGCCAGGCCGCCCTCTCCGCCGTGGAGAGGCTGGACGCCGTGGGAGGCGTCCTCCAAGACGAGCTCACCTTCAGGGAAAAGGCCGCCATCTTCTCCCACGAATACCTCATGTGCTGCGCCTATATCCTGTCCGTCACCCCCAGCCGGTACACCTACACCAAGAAACTCTACAGCAAGCTCATCGGCACCTCCTCCCTCCTGGAAGACCTCCTGGACTTCCACGGGGCCAAGAACAACCGGAGCTGGTACTACTACCGGGAGCTTTGCGCGGCGGTGCGCCACCTGGCCAAGGCGGCCTACGCCTTGAAGCATATCGTCAACCGCCTGCCTTTCTACGAGCTGGGGGATCTCACCGACTTCGAAAGGGAAGGGGCGGTCACCCACGAGTTTCTGGTGAACTCCCTGAGGAAGCTCGCTCCGGCCATCCTGGACGAGGCCCGGCGGCTGAAACTCCCCATTCCCAAGGAAACCTACCGGGTGGAGGACTTCCCCCGCATCTCCACCCCGGACCTTTTGGAATCGGACATCGACGACCAGGAAACCGGCCAGAAGACCCGGAGCATCGTCCGCCTGGCCACGGAGTTCATCAGTGTTTCCAAGGCCTTTGACGACTTTGGGCTGGAAGGCCCCCTAAAGGTGGAGGACATCCGCCGCCTGGTGCCCGAGGCGGTGAACGAGGTGGAGATCCGGCGCTTCGAGATGGTGGTGCACAACCTCCAGAGCACCTTTGACTCCTACGTTATCCACGGCGGCTTCCGGGACGGCAACCGGCGCCTGAAGAGCCTCCGGGGCTATTTTTCCGTGGTCCTCCACCTCCTGGAGCTCACGGGCGGGCTCCTCCATTTCTACGAGCGGCACCTCCACCCCGTGGGCATGAAGAGCGTGTACAAGAAGGTGCGCAACCAGCTCTCCGGCCAGGTGGACCCCGAGGCCCTTCTGGACCGCACCGTGAACCACGGCCTGTTGTGGGCCTGCCGGTTCCTGGAGCAGGGCCGGGATCTGGCCCAGGAACTCCTGGACGAGAACCTGGAGCGCGGCTCCGTCACTGTGGGCGTGCCCGAGACCATGGGGTTCCACACCCGGCCCAGTCTGCTGGTGGCCAAGGTGGTCCAGCACTACGGCGGCCAGGTGGAGCTGGTGGTGGGGGACAGCCGGTTCGATGCGGGCAGCGTACTGGACATCCAGTGGGCCGGGGGCAAGATCAAGAAGGAGAACATAAGCCAGGTGGTGTTCACCGGCGACAGCCGGGCCCTGGTGGACCTCCAGGTCCTGGCCTCGGTGAACTACGGCGAGGACTCCATGGGCCGCGGCATCGAGCTGCCCAAGGAGCTGGACTACCTGCGTTAGGGGCTGTTCCCAAAAAGGATTTCTATTACGATGGGCTGCAAAATCCCAGGACTGCGTCAGCGTGGCAAAAAAGGTCCTCGACGTGGCGCTGCCACGCCTGCGGGCCATTTTCCCCCGCTTCCTTGCGTCCTTGCTCTATAATTTTTCGCTCCATCTCATGACGAAATCCTTTTTGGAAACAGCCCCTGGCCCGAAAGGAAGACCCTCCCCGTGAACTGCGCCGTCATCGTGGCCGGGGGCAGCGGCACCCGCATGGGCGGCCCGGTTCCCAAACAATACCTGCTCCTTTCGGGGGCACCCATCCTGGCCCGGACCCTGGCCCGCTTCGCCGCCTGCCCGGACGTGCACCGCATCGTGGTGGTGGCCCCGGCCGGGGACCTGGAGCGTTGCCGCCAAGACATCCTGCCCCTGGTGGCCACGGAAAAGGAGATCCGTCTGGCCGCCGGGGGGGCCGAGCGCCAGGACTCCGTGTACCAGGGCCTTTTGGCCGCCGGGCCGGACGTGGACCTGGTGGCGGTCCACGACGCTGTGCGGCCCCTGGTGACCCCGGAGGAGATCTCCCGGTGCCTGGCCCTGGCCCAAAGCCACGGCGCCTGCATCCTGGCCGCCCCGGCTGCGGACACCCTGAAGCGCGCCAGCGCCGGCGGCCGGATCCAGGAAACCCTGGACCGGAGCGGCGTATGGCTGGCCCAGACCCCCCAGGCCTTTGGCTACACCCTCCTCCTTTCCGCCCACCAAAAGGCCCGGGAACAGGGCTTTCTCGCCACGGACGACGCGGCCCTGGCCGAGCGCCTGGGCATCCCCGTGTACATCACCCCCGGCAGCCCGAAAAATCTCAAGATCACCACCCCGGCCGACCTGGCCCTGGCCGAAGCCATCCTTGCGGCGGAAGAGGCCGGGGGATAGGGGCTGTTTTCAAGCCAAGTTGCCGCCTGCCGCAAAATTCCCTAGTCCTCCTGGGCAAGGAACTCCCGGACGCGGGCCACGGCTTCGGGGGGGGTTTTGGCCCGGGCCAGGAGGTGGGCCGGGGCCTTGGACAGGAATTCGGGGCCGGGATCGTGGTTCAGGAGGACCACCGGGCGTCCGGCGGCCAGGGCCAGGGCGATTTCGGACAGCGTGCCCAGGCTCCCGGGGCACGCCACCACCACCCGGGAGGACAGGACGTTGATGGCGTTTCTGGCCGAGCCCATGGAGGTGTATACGGGGAGGTCGATGTAGCGCGAGACCCCATCCCGGGGGCCTCCGGGGAGGATGCCCA
>JAHJUF010000206.1 GCA_018829095.1 Pseudomonadota bacterium
CCAGGAACCAGAACGCGGCGCAGATCGCCGCCAGGGCCAGGGTCCGGAGAATTCCCGGGCCCGGCGGCCGTCGCAGGATCAGCCGGTTGGCGAGAAAAGGCACGGCCAGAAGACCCGCCGCCCCCACCGCCGCCCCGGCCGCCCCGGCCGAGGCCCAGCCCGGCGAGGGATGGAGCCTCCACACCAGAATCCCCCCCATGACAAAGGCCGCCGCAGGCATCATGGCGTTTTCCAGGAACACGAACAGGGCGAGTTGGCGCGGCCCGGCCCCCAGGGAGCGGTAGTCCAGGACCCGGCCCACCGTGTGCCAGACGCCGCCGGGGATGTACCGCGCGGGCATCCTCCGGCCGTGGATGGCGAGCGCCGCTGCAAAGGGCACCCGGAGCCCCACCGAGGCAAAGGCGGTCCTGGCGAAGAGCGCGCCCAGCATCTGGATGCCCGCCCAGACCAGGACGGCGGCAACGAGGCGTTCGCCTTTGGCCGTGGCCAGGGCCTGGGCCAGGAAGTCCCGGTGGGTCCAGGCGAACCAGGCGATGCACGCCAGGGCCAGGGGGGTGAACAGGGTCTTGGAAAGGGACAAGAGCTTCTTCAGCCGGCTGGCCGGGGCCGGGCCATGGTTTTCCTGGGGGTCGGGCAGGGGGAGGCTCATGACAGGGGTCCGCCTCAGGCCCGGAGGGCGGGGTAGCGCCGTCCGGCCAGGTAGCGCACCGGGAAGGCGAAGAACAGGCCCATGAGCAGGACGGAGCGGTCCGCCCGGGAAAGGTCCGAGGCCAGGACGGCCCGGGTCAGCTCCAGAGGGAGCCGGGCCAGAGGGAGCAGGCGGTCCAGGAGACTTTGGGACAGGCCGAATTCCCGGCTCTTGTAGCGCTGGATTCGAACCTGGTGGCTCTCCACCTTCCGGAACATGCGGCGCTCCCAGTGAGCCTCGGGCACGTGGAGGAAGTCGCCCTGGAGGGCCAGTTCGGCCAGGAGGATCAGGTCCGCCCCGGCGCAGGCCCGGACTCCCTGGCTGCGGTCCAGGTGGCTTTTGCGCATGAGGCCCAGGACCGGGTGCATGTTGCCCCACAACACGGTGAAAAAGCGGGAAATGGGGTCCATGCCCCGGGTGTCCGTGTAGCCGGATTCCCGCGCCATGGGTTGGCCCTCTTCGTCCATCCATCGGCTGGTGGCCACGGCCAGGGAGGCCGTGGGAAGGGATTCCAGCAGGGAGGCGCAGGCCGAAGCCATGTTGGGCGACCAGCGGTCATGGCCCGCCGCCCAGATGAAGTATTTCCCCCGGGCCATGTCCAGGGTGTTCTGGAAGTTCGTGGCCACCCCCCGGTTGGTCTCGAAACGGTGGATCCGCACCCGGGGGTCGTGGGCTTCGGCCTTCTTGCACAGGTCCCAGGTGGCGTCCGTGGAGCCGTTGTCCGAGAGGATGATCTCCAGGTTCGGATGGTCCTGGGCCTGGATGGAGGCCAGGCTTTCGGCCAGGAAACGGGCCTCGTTGTAAAGGGGCATGCCGATGGAAACCAGGGGCTCGGCGGAAAAGGACATGGATGCTCCGGGATCGATGTGTTTTCAGAAACTCGGGGGCCGTGTGAAAGGGCCGGGAAACCCTGGCCACCATGGCCCAAGGGCGTTGCCGTGTCAAGCCGGGCCCGAGTCTGGGGGGCTTCGGCCCGGTGCGAGGAGGCGCGCCCACAAGGGGATCGGCCCTTTCCGGCCCTGATTTTTGCCCGGGGGATGGGGCTGTTTTTCAAAAGGACCCTGGCAACCGTTCCAAAAGTCCAATGCGTTTCCCCTGCTCCGAAACCGATCTTGCATTGACCCCGGTGGGAGAGAAGTTTATGATAAAAGGTTGGAGATGGGGCAGGGCCTTGCCCTGGGGCCGAAAGGATTTCGCCCCCAAACCCCAGAAACCCGATCCCTTGGATGTCGTTACCCATGAAACCCGATAAAAAGGCGGCCCGGGAAAAGAAGAAACGCAGCCTGTTCGCCCGCGTGGCCCGGCTGTTTTTCCTCCTGGCCTTCACCTCCCTGGTGGCGGGGATCTCGGCCGGCGGGGGGCTGTACCTCTACTTCTCCCGGGACCTGCCCCTCATCGCCTCCCTGAAGGACTACCGGCCCCCTGTGGTGACCACAGTGTACTCGGCTGACGGCCGCATCATAGGCGAGTTCTTCAAGGAACGACGGGTGGTGAAGGGGCTGGACCGCATGTCTCCCACCCTCATCTCCGCCTTCGTGGCCACCGAGGACTCCCGTTTCTACAGGCATAAGGGTCTGGATTTTCTGGGCATCCTCCGGGCCATGATAAAGAACATCCAGGCCGGGGGCATCGTCCAGGGCGGGTCCACCATCACCCAGCAGGTGACCAAGACCTTTTTCCTCTCCCCGGAGCGGTCCTACACTCGGAAGATCCGGGAGGCCATCCTGGCCCGGAGGATCGACAGCGGGTTCACCAAGGACGAGATCCTGTTCCTGTACCTGAATCAGATATACCTGGGTCATGGGGCCTACGGCGTGGAGGCGGCTTCCCAGGCCTACTTCGGCAAGTCGGCCGCCGATCTTTCCCTTGCCGAGTGCGCCATGCTGGCCGGGCTTCCCCAGGCCCCCAGCCGGTACAGCCCCTTTTCCTACCCCAAGCGGGCCAAACAGCGCCAGATTTACGTTTTGAACCGCATGGTGGAAGAGGGCATGATCACCGACGCCCAGGCGGCCGAGGCCATCAACCAGCCCCTGGACATCCAGGCCCGCAGGAACCTCTACATCGAGGAGATCCCCTTTTACACGGAGTTCGTCCGGCGCTACGTGGAGGACAAGTACGGCCGGGACGCTCTCTACACGGGCGGGCTTGCCATCCACACGGCGGCGGACATCTCCATGCAGAAGGCCGCCCGCCAGTCCGTGCGCCTGGGCCTTCTGGAGCTGGACCGCCGCCAGGGCTTCCGGGGTCCTGTGGAAAAACTTTCCCCGGATCGCATCGAGGATTTTCTGGCGGAAAAGGTCCGGGAAAGCGGTCCGGTCCCGCCCGGGGCCGGGGACCTGGCCTGGGGCGTGGTGATGGACGTGGACGGGGAGGCGGACCGGGTTCTGGTGCGCAGCCAGGCGGGCATGGGGGAAATCCCCGGCAAAGACATGCGCTGGGCCCGGAAGCCGAACCCGGAGAAACTCCTCCACGAGGACCGGCTGAAGCGGCTTTCCGACGCCCTGGCCCCGGGGGACGCCATCCAGGTGCGTCTGGAGGAAAAAGGCGAGGACGGGTCGTGGCGGCTTTCCCTGCACCAGGAACCGGCGGCCCAGGGGGCGCTGTTGTGCCTGGAGACGGGAACGGGGCTGGTCCGGGCCATGGTGGGAGGCTACGATTTCGCCAGAAATCAGTTCAACCGGGCCGTCCAGGCGGTGCGCCAGCCCGGCAGCGCCTTCAAGCCCATCATCTACGCCGCCGCCCTGGACAAGGGATACACCGCGGCCTCGGTCCTCATCGACTCGCCCATCGTGTTCCGCGACGACAGCATGGATTTCACCTGGAAGCCCGAGAACTACAAGCGGACCTTCAGCGGCCCAATCCTTTTCCGGGAAGCCCTGGAACAGTCCCGGAACGTGGTGACCATCAAGATCCTCCAGGACATCGGCGTGGACTACGCCACGGGCTACGCCCGGCGCCTGGGCATCACCCAGCCCCTGGCCCGGGACCTTTCCATCGCCCTGGGCTCCTCGGGAGTGCCCCTTTCGGAGATCGTGACCGCCTATTCCGTGTTCGCCAACCAGGGGCTCTTCATCAAACCCTGCTTCGTGACCCGCATTGAGGACCGGGACGGAAACGTCCTGGAGGAGCGCCAGTCCGAGCCCGGAAAGGCCATGGACGAAGAGACGGCCTACATCATGACCCATCTGCTCCAGGGCGTGGTGGAGCATGGGACCGGGTGGCGGGCCAAGGCCCTGAAACGACCCGTGGCCGGCAAGACAGGCACCACCAACGAGCTGAACGACGCCTGGTTCGTGGGCTACACCCCCCGGATCGTCACCGGTGTGTGGGTGGGAATGGACAACGACAGGTCCCTGGGCAAGGGTGAGACCGGCTCCCGGGCCGCGAGCCCCATCTGGCTTTCCTTCATGCAGGAGATCCTGAAGGATGAGCCCGTGCGCTCCTTCCCGGTGCCCGAGGGCGTGGTGTTCGCCAAGATCGACTCGGAGACCGGGCTGCTGGCTATTCCCGAGTCCAAAAAGACCGTGTTCGAGTGCTTCAGGGAGGGAACCGCCCCCACAAGTTACTCTCCCAGGCCGGGTGTGGTGCGGGAATCGGAAATCCTGCTTAAGGAGGGTCTCTAACTTCCTGTGAAACCGGTCACTTGTTATGGGGAGGCCGAAAAGGTATAAGGATAATAAGGATAATGAGGCATTTCAGGAAAACAGGTTGATGGATGGCCGCCGGCCCGGGAGCGTTTCCCGGCCATCCGGATGGCAATCCACGCCCTTTCATGCCGGGAGGCGGATGCCATGGAATTCTTGTACACCACCGAACTCACCATCCCCCTGTACCAGATCGCCCTGCTTCTTTCCCTGACCACCCTGGCCCTGCTCTTCGGCCGCATCAAGATGGCGCTCCTCATTGACTATCTTTTCACCGTGTATTGGGGCTACGTCCTGAACAGCTCGACCCTGATGAACCTGGGCTCCGAGATGGAGGACTGGTTCACCATCTTCTACCTGGGCTTCGGGTTCATCATCATCCTTCTCGCCCTGGTGGGCTTCCTGACCCATCCCGAGTGACGCGGCACCCTCCCCGGCAAACCTTGACCAAAATCCATCATCATACGCCCCCCTCCCTGGCGGAACTCCTGGAGACTTTTTCCGGGGTTTGCCGGGATTGCGGGGTCTGCGTCCGGGCTTGCGCCTTCCTGGCCGCCCGGGGCGCTCCGGGAGCCCTGGCAACGGAGGTGAACCTGGAAACGGGCGTCGGGCTCAACGCGGCCTTTTCGTGCAGCCTGTGCGGCCTCTGCTCGTCGCTATGCCCCCGGGGGCTGGCCCCCGAGGCCCTTTTCCTGGCCATGCGCCAGGAAGCCGTGCGCCGGGGCCAGGCGAACCTTTCCCCGTACCGGGGGCTTTTTGCCTACGAGGATCTGGGAGGAGCCAGCCTCCTCAGCCTGTTCCTGCCGCCCCGCCCGGGCGGGACCGTGTTCTTTCCCGGGTGCGGCCTGCCCGGCACCCGCCCGGCCCGGACCCGGGACCTTTTCCGGGCTCTGGAGAAAGCCCTCCCCGGCCTGGGGGTGGTGCTCTCCTGCTGTTTTTCCCCCTCCCGAAGCCTGGGACTCGCGGACCGGTTCGGAAAGCGCTTTTCCGCCCTCTCCTCCCGCCTGGCGGATTCCGGGGTCCGGGAGGTCGTCACGGCCTGCCCCAATTGTTTCCGGGTTTTCAAGGACCAGGGGGAGTTCGCCGTGCGCACGGCCTGGGAGGTCCTGGCGGAAAACGGCGGCTTGTTCGTCCCCCGGCTGTCCGGAGAAGTGACGGTCCACGACCCCTGCCCCCTGCGCGCCGAGCCTGCGGCCCGGGAAGCGGCCCGGTCCATCCTCGCTTCCACGGGCCTTTCCGTGGTGGAGCCGCCCGGGTCCGGGGAGAAAACCCTGTGCTGCGGCCAAGGCGGGGCCGCCCACCTGGCCGGGCCCGAGGCCGAGTCATGGCGCGCCCAACGGGCCGGGCAGGCCGGCGGCCGCACCGTGGTGACCTGGTGCGCCGGATGCGCGGACCACCTTTCCGCCCGAATGCCCACGGCCCACCTCTTAGACATCCTTTTCGACCCCGAACGCGCCCTCTCCGGCCGCGCCCGCGTGGCCCGCTCTCCCTTCACCTACGCGAACCGCCTCCTCCTCAAACGCTGGTTCCAAAAACGGCAGGTGGGGCGCATCGGATAAAAAGGATTCACCCGGTTTTTTGTCGTGCCCAGCCTTCAAGCCAGGGCCACACCGGGAAGCGGTTCGAGCAGTATCCCCCCTTTTTTGAAAATGAAGCAGAACCCCCCTTTGAAAAAGGGGGGCAGGGGG
>JAHJUF010000207.1 GCA_018829095.1 Pseudomonadota bacterium
GGTTCCCCCCTTTGAAAAAGGGGGGACAGGGGGGATTTTTTTCCCGCGTTTCATCGGGCCGAAAACGGAGCGGTAAAGGACAGCCATGGCCGAACCGGCCCACAACATCGTCCGGGTGCTTTCGGTGACCAAGGAATTCACCCTGGGCAAGACCCGCCTCCAGGCCCTGAAAGGCGTGAGCCTCTCGGTTCCCACCGGGGAGTACCTGTCCATCATGGGGCCTTCGGGTTCGGGGAAAAGCACCCTCTTCAACATGATCGGCGGCCTGGACAAGCCCTCCACGGGCAAGGTGTTCATCGACGAGGTGGACGTGGCCCAGCTGGACGCCTACGAGCTGGCCTGGCTGAGGTGCCGCAAGATCGGCTACATCTTCCAGACCTTCAACCTCATCCCCGTCATGACCGCCCTGGAAAACGTCACCCTGCCCATGGTCTTCGCCGGGGTCCACGAGGACGAATCAGTGAAAAAGGGCATGGAACTCCTGGCCCTGGTGGGCCTGGCGGACCGGTACGCCCACAAGCCCGCCGAGCTTTCCGGGGGCCAGCAGCAGCGGGTGGCCGTGGCCCGGGCGCTGGCCAACGACCCGGCCATCATCCTGGCCGACGAGCCCACGGGCAACCTGGACCTTGTCACGGGCGAGGAGATCATCCGCCTTTTGAAGCGGCTCTCCGCCGAACGGGGGGTCACGGTCATCTCCGCCACCCACGACTACAAGATGCTCTCCGTGTCCGACCGGGTGGTCTGGATACGGGACGGCGCCATCGAACGCATCGAAAACCGCGACGAGCTTTCCATCCAGGTGGGCGGCATCTCCCCCCGGCACTGAGGCGCTTCTCCAACAGGACGACTCCATGACCCGCCCCCTCTCCTTTCCGCTTGCGGCCGCTCTCCTGGCGCTTCTGGCCACAGCCTGCCTCCTGGCTCCGGCCACGGGGCTCGCGGCCCCGGACCCGGCACCGGAAATCGCGGCCCTGGTGGAGCGGTTCGCCTCCCTGGGGGACCGGAGCACCGGCACCCCGGGCTGTTCGGAGGCGGCCGGGTTCATCCGGGAACGCCTGGAGGCCCTGTTCCCCGGCCAGGTGGAGGTCCAGCGGTTCGCCCTGCCCGTGATCCGATACGGGGAGGCCGCGCTTTCCGTGGAGGGCCGGGCAAAAACGCTGGTCCTCAGGCCCCTGGCGGGGAACGCCATGACCCCCCAGGTCACGGGGCCGGACGGCCTCACGGGGCCCCTGGTGTACGCGGGCCGGGCCAGCCTGGCGGAGATGGACGGCCTGCCCCTTCCCGGGGCCGTGGTGCTCATGGACCTGGATTCCGGGCGCAACTGGGTCAACGCCGTGGACCTGGGGGCCAAGGCCCTGGTGTACCTGGCCCCGGAGAACGCGGCGAAAAACCTCTATTCCGACAAGTTCGAACTCACCCCCGTGGCCTTTCCCCGGTACGTGGTCTCCAGCCGGGAGGCCCGGGCGTTCCTGGGGGATTACGCAAGCCTCCGCGCCACCGGGGGCCCGGCTGCCCGCCTGGAATGCACGGGCCGATGGGAGGATGCCGAGGGGGAGAACATCTGGTGCCTGGTTCCGGGGACAGACCCGGAGCTGGCGGGCCAGGCCGTGGTCCTGGAGGCCTTCTACGACTCCCGGGCCTGGACCCCGGGCGACTCCCCCGGGGCTGAAGAATCCCTGTCTATGGCCACCCTCCTCTGGCTGGCCGGACGCCTGGCGGAAAACCCCCCGGGCCGGTCGGTCCTTTTGGCGGCCAGCTCAGGCCACGCCCAGGGGCTGGCGGGCATGCGGGAATTCGTCTGGGCCTTGAAGGGCCGGTCCCGGGACATGCGCCAGGACCAGAAGGAGCTCCGGGGCCGGGCCGAGGCGGCCCGGAACACGATCCAGGCCCTGGAGGAGGTCTCCTTCCCCCTGGAAACCCCTGGCGGGGAGGAGGCCCTGGCCCGGGAAGCCCTGGTGGAGGAGGCCATCCGGGAGGAGATCAAGACCCGGGTGGACATCCTGTCCCAGGAACTCATGCGCCTGCGCCTGGAAGACCCCTCCCCGGAATCCGAAGCCCGGATCAAGGAGCTGGCCCAACGGCGTTTCCTCCTCCGGAGCCTGCTGTGGAGCCCCCACTACCGGAGCCTGCCGCCCGGCCAGGCCCGGGCCCTGAACGAACTCCTCCCCGGTGCCCGGGAGACGAACCGCCTCCTGGCCGGGGACGCGGACCGGGAGATGAAGCTCCTGAACAGCTCCCGGAGCCTCCGGTCCGCCCTGGCGGACCTGGACCCTGCCGCCCTGGTGAGCCTGCACCTCTCGTCCCACGGGGACGCGGTGGGGGCCTTCAACCAGGGGTTCCTCTATCCCCTGAAGGACACCGTCCGCCGCACCCCCTCCTACACCCGCCTGGACGAAATCCTGCGCCGGGCCGCGGACGAGACCCGGGCTCATGACCCCCGGGCCGCCCTCCTGGCCGACAGCCTGCGCCCCAGCCAGGTGCGGCCCTGGGAGACCTGGTTCGTTGACGCCCCGGCCCTCTCGGGCGAGGTGGCGGCCCTGGCCGGAATGCTCGGGGTGACCCTGGCCACGGTGAACGACGCCCGGCCCCTGTGGGGCACCCCGGCGGACCGGCCGGAAACCGTGGACTTAGCCGTTGCCTCGGGCCAGGCCATCCTGGCCGAGGGCCTGGTACGGGGGCTGGTCCGGGCCCCGGACCTGCGAACGGACCAGCTACCGGCCAACGGATTCTCCGTGGTCACAGGCCGGGCCCGGTTCATCCGCCATGGGGAACTTTTCCCGGACCTCCCGGCCCCGGGAACGGTGATCCAGGCCTACCAGGGCCCGGCGGTCTACTACGCCATGGTGAACCAGGCCGGGGAATTCGCCTTCCGGGGGGTGGCGGACAAGCAGCACTCCATCCACAAGGTCATCCTGGAAGGATACCGTCTGGACAAGGACACCGGGGCCGCCCAGTGGGCCGTGGACAAGAACCAGACCGGCAAGGACGCCTACCGGGTCAAGATGAACCGGAAATCCATGGAAACGGATCTGGTCATGTTCGCCTGCCGGCCCATGA
>JAHJUF010000208.1 GCA_018829095.1 Pseudomonadota bacterium
AAGTCCCTGAATCCCAGGCAAAAAGGGGGGGGATCATTTGGCGGCGGGGGGGGCGGATTCCAGCTGGACGAAGATGTCGGTGATCTCTTTCTGGCGGGCGGCCAGAAGGCGGGCCCGGTGGCCGGAAAGGGCCTGGGAAACCACGTCCATGGCCTTTTCGGGAAGGTTGTTGGTCTCGGACAGGTGCCCCAGGATGATGTGGGTCATGCCGGGGTTGAGCACCCGACCCAGAAGGTCCCGGGCGTCCTCGTTGGACAGGTGCCCGATCCGGCTTGCCACCCGCTGCTTGAGGCTCCAGGGGTAGGGGCCCTGCTCCAGCATTTTGGGGTCGTGGTTGGCCTCCAGAATCAGGGCCCGGCAACCGGTGAGATGGTGGGCCACCATGGAGGTGGCCACCCCCAGGTCCGTGACCATGCCGATCTTTATGCCACAGGCCTCCAGGGTGAACCCCATGGGGTCGGCCGCGTCGTGGGAGGTGGAAAAGGGGCGGAAGGAAAGGGTGCCCACCGAGAAGGCCCGGCCGCAACGGAAGTGTTCCACGGCCGGAAGGACGCCCACGATGGGCCGGGCCCCCTGAAGGGTCTCCCGGGTCATGAAGGCGGCGACCTTGTGGCGGCGGCAGAAGGGCCCCACGCCGATCACGTGGTCCCGGTGCTCGTGGGTGACGATGACCGCCGAAAGTTCCTCGGGGAAAAGGCCGGCCAGCGCCATTCTCCGGGCGGTTTCCTTGGCCGAGAGGCCCGTGTCCACCAGTACGGACGTGACCCCGTCGGAGATCACGGTGGCGTTGCCCTTGCTGCCGCTGGCCAGGACAGTGATCCGGATACCCGGTGACTCGTTTCTTTCGTTCATGGTCCAGGCGGTTTCCCGCCATCTTCTCCAGGGGTTGTGAAGGGTCCGGCTCTCTCGGCTGTTGCGGCCTCCAGGTTGTCCCGGGCAGGACGGTACGCGGGGTCCAGGTCCAGGGCCCGCCGAAAATGGGCCACAGCCAGGCTCCTCTTCCCTTGGGCCAGGAGGGCGGCCCCCAAAAGGTTGTGCAGGGGTGCGGAATTTTCCTGGCCTTCCAGGGCTTCCCTTAAGGGGGCTTCCGCCTCTTCGGGCCGTCCCGCCAGGAACAGGGCCCTGCCCAGGGAGGCGGAAAGGGCCTTCAGGTCCGGACGCAGCCGCCGGGCCTCCACGAGGTACGGGATGGCCTTTTTCGCCTCTCCGGCCTTCACCAGGGTCTCGCCCAGGTTGGCCATGGGCGGCCAGGACCCCGGAGAGAGCTCCACGGCCCGGGCAAGCCAGGGTATGGCCTGGGCATAGCGCCCTTTTCGCGCCAGGGCAAGCCCCAGGTTGTTGGCCGCCTTGTGGTAATCCGGATTAAGGGACGTGGCCGCGAGGAAATGCGGGATGGCCCGGCTGGTTTCGCCTTGGTCCATGAGGGCGGAACCCAGGTTGTCGTGGGCCAGCCAGTTGTCCTGGGTGGAGGCCAGGGCCTTTTCGAACAGGGTCGCGGAGTTTTGCCAGACCATGACCTGGCCCCGGGCAAAAAACGCCAGGACCAGGATCGCCGTTGCCGCTACCGCCACGGTCAGGATTTTTCCCGGGGCGGGCCGCTTCAGGGCCAGGCCGGTCAGGCCCATGGACAGGGCCAGGAAAGGGCCCAGGAGGGGGAAATAGGTGTACCGATCCGCCATGGCCTGGGAGCCCACCTGGACCAGGCCGATGACCGGGAGCAGGGTCACCAGGTACCAGGCCCATCCCAGGGCGAGATACGGCGCTTTTTTCCGGGCCAGGACCGCGGCCAGGCTGATGCCGGCCAGGACCCCCACGGCCAGGAGGATTTCCCCGGCCGGGGGCATCCCGGGGTGGGGATAGAACACCGCCAGGTCCACCGGGAAAACCGTTTTGTCCAGGTAGGTGGCATACGCCACCAGGGCGTTGGCCGCCCGGACGGACAGGGACAGAATTTCCAGGGGCCGCAGCACGCCCACCTCGTACTGGGCCAGGAGGGTCATGACCGCCGAGCCCAGGGAGAGGAGGAAAAAGGGGATTTTCTCCTTCAGGACCTGGCGGGGGTTTGCCTGGATGCGTCCCAGGGGCCAGGCGTCCAGGAGCAAAAGGACCAGGGGCAGGGTGACGGCCATGGGTTTGGCCAAAAGAGCCGCCGCGAAAAGGGCCAGGGATGCGACGTATTCCCGGAACCGGCCGGAGCGGGCATACCGAGTGTAGGCGATGATGGCCAGGAGCGAAAAGAAGCAGGAAAGCACGTCTTTGCGCTCGGAAATCCAGGCCACGGATTCCACGTGCAGGGGGTGGACCCCGAACAGCGCGGCGGTGAGAAGGGCCGCTCCCCGCCGGCCCGTGAGGGAGAAAACAGCCAGATAAACCAGGAGCACATTGGCCAGGTGGAGGCCTGCCGACACGGCGTGGAGCGCACCGGCCCCGGGGCCGAACAGTTCCACGTCCGTCATGAGGGACAGCCAGGTGAGGGGGTGCCAGTTGGAGGCGTGCCAGGCGGTGAATGCCCACCTGAGCCCCTCCATCGTCCACCCGGCCAGCACCTGGGGGTTTTGGGTCACGTACAGAGGGTCATCGTAGTTGATGAAATCGAATCCCCGGACCTGGAGAAACACCCAGGCCGTGACCGCCACGGTCAGGAGAAGACCAAGGAAGGGGAAAAGCCGAGCCACAAGAGAAGGCGGGGAGCTTTGGCTTTTGTGGGGAAACGCCTTGTCCCGGGGGTTGTTCTCGGATTTCATGCCAGGTTGCGATCATTCGGACAGGTTGGAGAGGTTGTCATCTGAACCCTACGATTCCTGGGATGTCTCTTCTCTCCTCTTTTCCAAGGGAGGGCGGATGGAATCCAGCCGGTTACAACGAAAAGAAATCCCCCCTGTCCCCCCTTTTTCAAAGGGGGGAACCGGCCCGGGCCGGTTTCAAAAACAATATTTTTGATGGTGATGCAACAAGTCCAGAATCTACCAAAACCGTCATTCCGGCGAAAGCCGGAATCCAGTTTTTTCCATGCGTTACAAAAGGCCCTGGATCCCGGCCTTCGCAGGGATGACGACTTGTTGCAGGGCCATCATTTTTGATTAAGAACCCTGTTCCCGGCAATGGCTCTTCCTGTCAGGCATTGGGCTCCTCCGGCGGAGGTCAGCCCCACGAAAAAGGGCCGGGATACCCCTGAAGAGGCGGTCCCGGCCCGAAACGGATTTCATTCTGGAGTGATGCGCCGGACCCGTGGGGTCACTTCCCTGCCTGGGTGACCTGGTAATCCTCCAGATAGCCCGTGATGAGGTCCAGGGTCTCCCGGCGGTATTCCCGTCCCACCAGTTCGTCCCAGACGGGGCGTGTGCGGCGCCGGATTTCCTCCACCTGCCCGGGGTTGGGCTTCACCAGCACCAGCCCGTACTTCACCATGGCGTCCAGGGCCTTCTGGTTGTCTATGCGCACGGCCTCGCAGAACTCTATCTCCACCCCAGCCCGGCCCCCCATGATGGCGGTTTGATACTCCTCCGGCAGGGTGCCCCATGCCTCGTTGG
This sequence comes from Pseudomonadota bacterium, assembly GCA_018829095.1. Taxonomy (GTDB): domain Bacteria; phylum Desulfobacterota; class Desulfobacteria; order Desulfobacterales; family Desulfatibacillaceae; genus JAHJUF01. Next base: position 3,531 of record JAHJUF010000208.1, read on the forward strand.
TGAACACGGCCAGGGCCGGGGCGTAGCGGATTCGAATGGGGTTGATGTACTTCATGGTCTGGTATCCCTGGAAACCCAGGATGCCCAGGGCCGGGGCGATGATGGAGTCGAACACGTGCTGGCGCATGGATGAGGCCGCCTCGGGGACGTTCACCGGAATAGGACTGGCCCCCAGCTTGACGAGGACCTCCTTTTCCAGTTCCCCGTACCAGGTCATGAACCTGGCCCGCTGGAAATCCTCGATCCTGTCGAACCGGAACCTGGAGGAATAGATCTGGTCAAAATCCTGGTCCAGCCAGAAGTTCAACTTGAACCCGTTTTCCCTGCACACATCATCGAAGAACTCGAACATGCGGGCCCGGACGTAATCCACCTCTTCGTAGTTGGAGAACAGGAAGGGAAGCTGGAGCGCGGTGAATTCCGGGCAGATCATGGGCGCGCCCTGGCAGGAGATGCCCGCCGTGTCCAACTGGCCCACGCGCATCTTTTTGATTATGTCCTCGTCATCCCCCATGATCCCGCCCCAGTAGGCCTTGAACTTGATATCTCCCTGGGCCAGTTCCTCCAGCTTGGGCATCATGATGAGTTCGAACTGCCGGGCCCATCCCACGCCCTTGGGCGCCAGGGTGGCCATTTTGAAGAGATATTTGGGCTCCTTGGCCTTGGCCTGGGACGGCCCAACGAGGAAGCAGAGCGAGAGCAGAAAAAGGACCAGAAGGATGGAACACCGATTCTTTGCGGCCATGATGACGCCTTTCACACCGGGTTTGCCGAAGGGCCAGGAATGTCGGAACGGAGAGGGGGCCAAACCAAAAAAAATACACTATGCAACAAAAAGAGCGGAGCGTAAAGAGCGGTGCGGGAAAGCGGCATTCCGGCGGAGGCAGGGCTCATGGAAGTCCCATGGTTTTTTCGTGCGGGGGCGGGAAAAAATCGCCCCGGAACCCGAACCGTCTGGCTCCGGTTCCGGGGACGGCCCCTTTTTCTCACCGGAGGTAGTTGCCCGGCGAGAAAAAGGGCAGCTTGCGGAGGGTGGGGCTGGCGCGCCACAGGAGCCCCGAAAGTCCCTGGGGCCGCTTCATGGGCTCGGCCAGCTTCCGGGGCTTCTTTTCGTCGGCCAGGATCTCCTCGGCCGCCATGAAGGCCGCTGTGCAGGCGCTTTCCATGGAGGCGGGCACGCCGGTTTTGATCCAGTCTCCGGCCACGAACAGGCCCGGGACCGGGGTCCGCACTGCGGGGCGTAGCTTTTCCGTGCCTGTCGAGGGGCAGTGGATGGCCATGGGGATGCGGGACACCAGGGAATGGGTGAGCTTGGCCTTTTTCGCCGCCGGGAGGTATTCTGCAAGCTCTTCCAGGGTCTTTTCCACCACTTCTTCGTCGGACAGGTGGTCCAGGCGGGCGCTGTAAATGCAATTGGTGGTGATGAAGGAGTGGTCCGTGGCCCGCTTGGAGTAGATGTTGGAGTAATCGTAGAAATCGCAGTTCATGTCGTTTTCGTTGTAGTTCCGAGCCCAGAACTGCTGGCGGGTAAGCTTTTTGTCGAACCACAGGTAGGTGCTGATGTAGGGGGAGGGCCCAAAAGCCGCGAGGTCCTTGAAGGGGGAATGACGTTTCGCCCACTCTTCGGGAATCACCTGGTTCATGTCCATGGGGGGCAGGGTGACCAGGACTTGGCGTGCGCTTATCTCGGTTCCGTCCTCCAGGATCACGCCCGCAGCCCGCCCGTTCCTGGCGGCCACGGTTTTCACCCCCACGCCGGTTTCGACTTTTCCCCCGCGCTTCTCGATGAAATCCTTGGCCTGGGGCGCGAAGAGATCCCCCAGGCCCCGGTCCGCGAATCCCACGTCAAAGTGGGTGCGGCTGGTCATGTAGTGGAAGAAGCGCAGAAGAGCCCCGGCCGAGCACTGCTCGATGGGCACGTTCATGATGGCCTGGCAGGTGAAGGCCCAGAACTGCCTGATCCAGCGTTCGGTGACGCCCAGGTTCCTCAGCACGGTGAGGGCGTCCTCCTCATCCAGGCGCAGGACGTCCTCCTCGCGTATCTGCATGCACAGCCGGGAGACCCGGTTGTTGGAAAGGAGGTCCCGGAGCGGGAAGAAATCGCGTTCCCGGAGCATGCATGGGAGCCAGTTCAAGGGCGGTGGCAGGGGAGACATCTTGATGTCCGTCTCCTTTTGGCCATCCACGATGGTGATGAACTTGCCCTTCTGCCAGACGATGCGGTCTTCGGTTTTCAAAATGCGCATGAGTTTGCGCATGTTGGGATATTCGGAAAGGAAGATGTGCGGCCCCACCGTCACCGCGTCGCCGGTTTCCGGGTCTGTCCAGGACCGGGCCCGTCCCCCCAGAATGGGAGCTTTTTCCAGAACCAGGGTGTTCAGTCCGCAGGCAGCAAGCCCCACTCCGGCTGCGAGGCCCGCCAAGCCCCCTCCCACGATGACCACGTCCCGGTCCGTGACGGTTTTTTGGGCATTGGGCATGGAAATATTCCCTTTCACGGATCCAAAAAGGTTTCAGCGGCCGGCGGGTCCGTCGGCGGAATGAAGCGGAAGCCTGACGATGTCGAGCCAGTAGGACCCCAGGGAGGCGATGGCCCTCACCAGGGCCTCGAATCCCATGGGCTTGACGATGTAGGAATTGGCCCCCAGGTCGTACATGCTCCGGATGTCCTTTTCCTCCGACGAGGTGGTGAGAACCACGATGGGGATGGTCCGGAAGCGGGGGTCGCTCTTGATGGCATCCAGGGCTTCCCGGCCGTCCATGCCGGGCATGTTGAGATCCAGGAGGATGATGTCCGGACGGGGGGAGAGGGCGGGATTCGGGAATCTCCCCTGGTGGTCCAGGTAGTCCATGAGGTCCTGGCCGCTGTCCACGAACTGAAGGTTATGGGCCAGGCGATTGACCGCGAAGGCGTCCCGGACCAGAATCTGGTCGTCGGGGTCGTCGTCGGCCATGAGGATGGTGATGGGGTCATGGGAAGTCATGGCGTGTCCTCGTCCGGGAGAGGCTCGCGGGGAATGAAAATCGTGAACGCCACTCCTCCGCCGTCCCTGTTTTCCGCGAGGATATTCCCTCCCATTTCCCGAACGATGATCCGGCACTCGGAAAACCCCTGTCCCTGTCCCCTGGGCTCATCCAGGCCATCCGTGGAAGGGAAAAGGCAGGAGAGGCATTCGGTGGGGATTTCCAGCCCGGTTTCCTCCACGAGGATGCGGAGCCAAGTCCCCGGAGGCCCGGGGCCGGATGGGTTCTCGTGGACCTGGCCCCGGATCTTTATCCGGAGGGGCTTGCCGGGCTTTCTGAATGCCGCTATGTTTTCCAGGAGATGCCTGAACAGGCTCACCATCCGGCCCTGATCCCCCAGGATTTCGGGAGCCTCCCCGGTTTCCACGCGGTCTTCCGGTCCGAGCGGGCCCCCGGCCAGGCTGCGGGCAGCCTCGGACACGGCGCCCGCGAGGTCCACGGGCCCCGGGCCGTTTCCCTGGTCATGGGAAGAGGTCTCCCTTTCGGAGAGATGCGAAAGGAGGTTCTTCATGGTCATGGCCGAGGCGCGCGCCCGCTCCAGGTAATCCAGGGCCGTGGCCTCCAGCCTGTCCCCGTAATGGTCCGCCAGTCTCTGGGTGAAGGAGAGGATTTTGCGCAAGGGCTCCTGGAGATCCCGGGGCGAGAGACCCAAAACAGTCTGAATCTCCTTTTGCTCCCGTTCCCGTTCCTTGCTGCGCCGGGCCAGGGTTTCCGCGGCCCTCCTGGATTCCCGCCGGGCCTGGGCCCGGGCGATTTCCCCGGAAACAGCCGGGATCAGCCGGGCCAGGTTGCTTTTCAAGACGTAATCCGCCGCCCCGGCCTTGATGGCCTCCACGGCCAATTCCACCTCCACCCGGTCCGACAGGGCGATGTACGGGATCTGGACCTCGGATTCCTTGAAAACCGCCAGGGACTGGTGCCCGGGAAAGCCGGGCATGGTGAAGTCGGCGATGACCAGATCCCAGAGTTCCCCGGAAAGAGCCCGGGCCATGTCCCCGGCCCGGTCCACCACCCGGAAGGCGGGGTCGTAGCCGTTCCTGGAAAGCACCCGCACCACCAGGGCCACGTCATCCTGGGAATCCTCCACCATGAGAACACGCAGCGGTTTGTCCATGGCGTCCCTCATCCCTTGGGTCTTGCCGGGTTCCTTTGCTTCCATCCTCATGCGGCCGGGATAAAAGTTTCGTCCCGGGTCGCTTCCAGGGTCAGGGCCCCGGTGGGGCAGGTGACCTGGCAGACTCCGCAACCCATGCACTTTTCCACGTCCACCAGGCAATACCCCTTTTCCTGGTCCACGGTGAGCGCGGAGAACCAGCAGCGCTCCTCGCAGAGCCCGCAGGCCTCGCAGACCTCGGGGTCCACTTTGGCGGTGTAGCGGCTGGGGTCGCACATTTTGGTGCCGTGCTGGATCATCACCGGCATGGCGATGCAGCAGCACCCGCAGCAGTTGCAGATGAAGTGCATGTCCTCCGAACGGTTCATGGTGACGTGCATGAGCCCCGCCTCTTCGGATTCCCGGATGATCTCCATGGCCTCTTCCCGGCTGACCTGTCTCCCGGTGCCCCGCTCCAGGTTGTAAGCGGCGGCCTTGCCCACCTGGAGGCAGACCTCCACGGGGCCGTCGCACTTGTGGGCGATGAGCCGGCAGGTGCATTTGGTCACAGCGATGGGATCGGACTTGTCGATGAGTTCCCGGACGTTTTCATAAGCCAGGATTTGGGCCCGTGGGGAAAGGGATTTCTCCACCGGGATGATGCGGGTCATGGGCCGGGGGAGGATCTGCTCCGCCATTTTGGCGTAGGCGGGCCATTCCTCCTCCATGAATTTCTGCCACAGGTCGAAGTAGGCCCGGGGCGCTTCGGGCCACAGGATGGTGGCATCATGGAACTGAACCATGTCCCGGCACATGCGGAAGAGCACGCCCTCGGGCTTTTTGCTTTTGAAGGCCAGGCCCTTTTTGAAAAACTCGTCGAGCTTGGCCTCCATGGTTTCCAGGGCCAGGGAAAACCGTTCGGCAAGCTGGGGGGCCGTGGCCGGCATGGCCAGGAGCATTTTTGCCTCCTGCTCATCGGCCAGCATGGCAAAGAGACCCGCGATGGTGGGCGAAGGCGCGAAGATCCTGTCGGCCAGATTCTGGTAAACGCTCTTTTCCTCGGCCATGTCGTTTCCCTTTCAGGAGTTTTCGGTCTTGAGTCCTTTGTTCGGGGCGCGCTGCCTTTGAGCTGCTTTCGCAACCATGATCCGCTTGGCTGCCCGGGAACCCTATTTCCTTGAAAAGGAGCGGTTCCGCATCGGGCCTATATCTTGCGCTGTTTTTCTGCCGTCCGGGCCCTGAGCCACTCCACGAAAGGCTCGATTCCCTCGCTCGTTTTGGCCGAAACCCGGTACACCAGAGCCTGGGGATGGACGGAGAGGATGTTTTTTTCCGCCAGGTCCACATCGTAATCCAGGTGTGGCAACAGGTCGATCTTGTTCAGGATAGCCACGTCGCACACCCGGAACATGAGGGGGTATTTCAGGGGCTTTTCCTCGCCCTCGGTGACGGAGAGGACCACGCCGCGTTTGTCCTCGCCCACGTCGAACTCCGCGGGGCACACCAGGTTGCCCACGTTTTCCACAATGAGCAGATCCACGGCGTCGAGATCCAGGTCGTTGGCGGCCCGCCGGATGACATGGGCCGCCAGGTGGCAGTCGCCGCCGAATTCGTCGGTGTTCACCTGGACCACCGGGACGCCGGTGGTCGAAAGGCGGTCCGCGTCGCAGGTGGTGCAGATGTCCCCCACGATGACCGCGCAACGGGTCTCGGGCATGAGCCGGGCCAGGACCTTTTCCAGGAGCGCGGTCTTTCCCGAACCCGGGGAACTCATGAGGTTGAACACGAAGATGTTTTTTTCCGCGAATAGCCGCCGGTTTTCGGCGGCCATGGTGTCGTTGACATCCAGAACCTTACGGACCACCTTGATTTCCATGGGTTGGTTTCCGATCCTTTTTTTTAGGGCCTAGGTTTCCTCGGCCATCTCGATGGTGCTCACCGTCAGTTCACGGCCGGAAAGAATATCCAGGTCAGGCCCCCCGCATTGGGCGCATTTGAATTCCGGGGTGTCTATGGTGGAATGGAAGCCGCAGCCGCGGCACTGGACCACGATGGGCAGTTCCTCGATATGGAGTTTCGCCCCCTCCAGGGAGGTGTCCTTGGTGACCACGGTGAAGCAGAACCGCAGGCTTTCCGGAACCACGGCGGTGAGCTTGCCCAGCTTCAGGTTCACGGCCTCCACGGAAACATCCTTCATCTGGGGTGGAATGGCCTGGCGAACGATGTCCACGATCTGCATGGCAATGCCCATTTCGTGCATGGCGAGCCTAAGGAAAGGGGGTGAATGACCGGTTCCTGTGTTGTGCTGGGTGGTGCCACGCAGAGGCCTGTCCGTGACCCCCGGCGTCCGTAGGCCCACTCCTGCCGACGCCCATCCGGAATCTGGTCCAGCTCTTCATCGGAATAGTTGGATAAGAAATTTTAATGTACTACGGGGCAGGAATCCGGGCAAGGAAAAAATCATCCTGGAATTGCCGGAAATTTGGGTAAAATAACACCCCAAAAGCGGAGCATGTTAACATGCCGGCGGATCGGGTATCCGTGCCCGGCCGTGCGTTCCGGGCACGAGGTGGCCGTCAGGCCTTGGGCAGGCCCGTGATGAGGAAAACCATGATGAAAAGGGCCACTGTCTCAGGATTCAGGGCCTGAGCCTCCTGCCGGGCCTTTTCCAGGATGGATTCAGCCTCCCGGCGGGATTCGTCCAGAATGCCCTTCGCCTGGGCGCGGGCTTTTTCCACGCCTTCTTTTTTGACCTTTTATACGGGGGCTGGCCGGCAAAGGGGCGCCGGAAAAGAAGGGGGGCTCCCGAAGGAGCCCCCCCGTGTGATCGGATGGAAAATCGTGTGGCAGTGCAGGCGGCTCGGTTCGGGATCAGCCCCGCGCCCGGGTGAGCATGTTGGCAGCAAAGGCGCGGGCGTCGGCAAAGTCAGCCTCGTTGGGATGGGTGACCGCGCTGGCGGCCTCCTCGCCCCAGGACTTGTTTTCCAGGTTCTTCAGGGCCGCGTCTATGACGCTTTGGCGGACCTTGCCCCGGACGCCCATGGAGCCCAGAACATCTGCCGATGGCAGGGTGGAGCCGTAATGAAAGGCGGTTTGGGCCAGGGGGCCGCCCCGGAGGGAGCCGTGGGTGGCAAAGAGCGCCACCTTGGTGCCCTTGGGGATGGACTTGAGGAAATTGGCGGCCTTGGGAGGCACAGTGTGCCCCATGACCGGGAATCCCACGAAAATGAGGTCAAACCCCGAGACATCCTCCACTTCGCCCATGGGAGCGAGGGTTTTGGTGGCCAGGGATTCCTCAATACCTTCAAAGATGGCTCTCGCCACCTTTTCCGTGTTGCCCGTTTCCGATTGGTACGTGACTAGGACCTTCATTGTTGCCCTCCTTGAGCGGTAAATGTCTTTGGCTCCTTACAGGAAACCGATGGGCAATGCAAGGAGTTTGGCGCTGACGCCGCTTTCCGGGGGAAACTCCAGGCGAGCCAGGGGCCGGCCCGGGGTCAGGGGGGGCTGATTTCCACGCGGGTGAGGCTGATGGACAGGGTTTCCCGCGTACGGGCCCTCTTGATTTTCAGAGTGGCCTTGGAGCCTACGGGGCCGCGCATGCGGATGCGGATGAGTTCGTCGAACTCCCGGCCCTCGG
>JAHJUF010000209.1 GCA_018829095.1 Pseudomonadota bacterium
AACGCCATGGCAAACATGGCAAAAACTCCTGCAGGCCCGGCGGCCTCGTTCCTGGCCCGCATGGCGGACTCCTTGGGAAAGGAAACGGATTTCCCGGAGCTTTTTCGCCTGGCCCTCCACGTCCTGGTCCTGGCTAAAACCCAACAAGACCCGGCCCTGGCCCTGGCGGATTACGCCCAATGGTGCAACCAGGCCCTTGCCATGGCCGATAACGACGACGCCCGCCTCACCGGCATGAACCCCGAAACCCGCCTGGCCATGGGCCTTCGCCCGGCCTACGTGGACCGCCTCCGCATGGAGGCACGCCTCACTGCCTGTTGCCGCATCCTGGCCGTCCTGGCCCCGGGGCTCGCTCCTCTCCCCGGATTCTCCCCGGCCAGCGGCCCGAGCCCTTATAAAAAGGTGTCCCCCGACGCCATCCGGGACTTCATCCGGCAAGGGCTGGAGGATTGACGCGGCCTTTTCCGCAACGCGCCCACCGGCCAAGCCTATTTTTCCAGCACCGCCGTGACGCTCATGCGGATTTTCGGGGAGGATTTCTCCGTGAAACCGACGGCCCGGGCGATTTCGAGGGTCCGGGCAAAGGCCGCCTCCTCCACGTGATGGGAGGGCTCGGCCAGGAGCACCTTTCCGCCGGGTTTCAGGGCGTCGAAAAGCTCCTGGAAAAGGACCGCCTGATCGGGCATCTCGTGGGCCACGTAAAAGACCAGGGCAAAATCCACCTGGCCCGCGAGGTCCGGAATGCCCAGACCGGGGCCGGAAGCCAGGCGGGTCTCCACCCTTTCCCCCACCCCCGCCCGGGCTGCGCGTTTGGCCAGGGCCGCGAGCATTACGGGCTGGATGTCCACGGCCGCGACCCTGCCCCCGGGCCCGGCCAGACGGGCCATGTCCAGGGTGAAGAACCCCATGCCCGGCCCGGGCTCCACGCACACGGCCCCTTCCGTCACAAAGGGCTCCAGGATGGTCCGGGGGTTGTGAACGAGTTTCCGGATGCGGCTGGCCAGAAGATGCCCCACCCACCAGGGGCAGACCCGGTGCCCCTGGCCTGAATTTTCCTTTTTCATGACCTGTATTCCCTTCCCTAGTTTCTTCCGCGTCCTGGTCCGTGCTAAAAGAATGGGGCAACGGTACCAGAAAACCCCCAACCCGCCAACCGCAATGCAGGCGCGGCCTCCGTTGTTTCGCCCGCCGGAAAAAGAAACCGTCATGAACGGAAAACGACTGCTGCTCACGGTGATGATGCTGCCCCTGGTCATGGGTTCGTGCGCCCTGTTGGGACAATCCATCCGGGCGCCGGAGGTGAACCTCGCGGACATCCGGTTGGAGGACATCACGGTGTTCGAGTCCACCTTCACGGTGATGCTGCGGGTGCAGAACCGGAACCCCGTGGCCCTGCCCCTCACCGGGGCCGAGCTGGACCTTTCGCTGAACGGGACCAAGCTCCTGTCCGCCCTGTCCGACAGCCGGGAATCCATCCCGGCCATGGGCTCCATGGTGATCCCGGTGAAGGCCCATGTTTCCAACTTGAAGGTCATCCCCTTCCTGGCCGGCATCCTCCGCGAGGTCCAGTCCGAACAGGGCCTGCAAAAGGTGGATTATGGATTGAAGGGCTTGGTGCACCTCCAGCGGGGCTTCTTCTCCCTGCCCAGCCTGTCCTTTTCCAACAGCGGCGAGCTTTCCCTGGCCACGGTCCAAAAACTCCACGACAGTCTTTTGCCACAAGGGGCGGGCCAGGTGTTGAAGGGGTTGCAGCTATAGGGGCGGCGCAATCGGGAAAGACGGAAGGAAAAGGCAGGAGAAAACAGGCTTCATCCAGACGAAAGGGAAGAGGCTGGCGGGTCTTTCCTAGTCATTTGAAACATCAAAAAAATCCCCCCTGCCCCCCTTTTTCAAAGGTTCATCTAGGAATTCCGGGAAGGAATTGGGCGGCGATTGCCACCTAACTAATTTAATTTGTATGGAAAACGATTAAGGGCGAGCCTGGCGGTTTTTTTGCGCCGTCATCCCGGCGAAGGCCGGGATCCAGAAAAAGAAGCGGGCGCTTCTCGAAACCAGGAATAGCAATACCGGGAATGATCTTCTGCATCAGACCGGGCAAGGCGGCAGCCTCTTGTCCTCACTGGATTCCGGCCTTCGCCGGAATGACGGCTTCCGGCACGGCTTCCCTTTCCCGGAATTCCTAGATGAACCTTTTCAAAGGGGGGAACCCCGCGTGGCCTTTTTGCCCTGCTCCCCTTTGGAAAAAAGGGAGGAGAAACGGCTGGCAGCCCCCTTGGCCTTGAAAAAAAGAGGTGGGGGGGGATTCGCCTTCATTCCCCCGCCTCTTCCCGGGCTTTTTCCCATTCGACCCGGAGGCGGGATTTGCTCATTCCGTGGTCGATCATGTCCCAGGGGAAAAGCTCGTCCGCGTCCCGTTCCCGCAGGGTGTAAAAATTTGGGTCCACCGTGGATTCCTTGAGGGTTTTTGGCCAATTGCCCTGGTTTTTGTGGGCCAGGAGCAAAATTTCAGCCACCCGGCGGTCTCCCCGGGAGAGGAGGCCCTGGACAAGGGCCATGCGGGGTACGTCCGCAGTGACCGTGACATTGGGAACCCGCCGCAGGGCGTGGCGAATGCGGCCGGCCTTTTCCTTGAGGCTCCGGGCGGTGTCCATGGGGGCCCACTGGAACGGGGTGTGGGCCTTGGGCACAAAGGAGGAGATGGAAACCCGGATGCCCCCCATGCGGCCCCGGGGCCGGGACGCCGCCAGGAACGCCTCCTTGACCCGGAGGGTGAGTTCCACCACCGCGTCCACATCAGCCGAAGTCTCCCAGGGCAAACCTAGCATGAAGTAGAGTTTCAGGTTCAAAACCCCCGCCTCCACCAGCCGCCCGGCAGCCCCCAGCACATCCTGTTCCGTGATCCCCTTGCGGATGATTCGGCGCATGCGTTCCGAGCCCGCGTCCGGGGCCAGAGTGGCGGTTTTCACCCGGCTTTCGGCCACAGCCGCGCAAAGCTCGGGGGTCATGGCGTCGGCCCGGAGGGAGGAAAAAGACAGACGCAGGCCGTGGTCCTTAGCCAGACGGCAGAGGGCTGGAAGGCCCGGCAGATCCGAGACCGCCGCTCCCAGCATCCCGGCGGTCTCTCCGGCTGCGGCGGCCGTGAGGATGTCCCTTTCCAGGCGATCCACAGGCCGGAACCGGGGGGGCCGGGTCACGTGGCCCGCCGCGCAGAACCGGCAGCCGTGGGGGCAGCCCCGGGACACCTCCACCAGGACCGTGGACTCGAAGGTTCCGGGCTGGCCCGGGGGGAAGCGGGAGACCGTGGAAAAGTCCGAGAGGTTTTTGCAATACACCCGGCGCACCCGGGCCGGGGCCGGGGCCACAGGCTCCATGGACACCAGGCGGCCGTCCGGGCTCCACACAGGGCGATACAGGGAGGGGACGTAGGCTCCGGGGACGTGGGCGGCGATTTCGGCCAGGAGTTCCTCCCGATCCGCCGCAGGGTCCAGGCGGGAAAGGAAGGGGGGCAACAGCTCCTCAGCCTCGCCAATGAGGAAAACGTCCACAAATGGGGCAAGGGGTTCGGGATTCAGGCCGGAGACAATGCCTCCGGCCACCACCAGGGGGCGGGAGGCGTTCCGGTCCCGGGCCAGGATCGGAACGCCCCCCTGTTCAAGAATGGCAAGGAGATTGGGGAAATCGTTTTCAAAGGAAAGGGAGAAGGCCGCCAGGTCAAAATCCGTCAACCGGCGGCCGGATTCCTCGGACAGGGCGGGGCCTTTGCCGGGCAGGAACACCCGCTCACAGACCACGTCCTCCCGGGTGTTCAGGAGGCCGTAAACCGCCTGGAAGCCCAGGCTGGCCATGCCAACGTCCCGTGGGGCGGGAAAGGCCAGGGCCACGGAAAGACGCCCGCGCCAGTCCTTCTTCACCGCGCCGGAAAAAGGTTCCGGTTCCAATGGCTTTCCCCGCCCCCCGGGTTATTGAGCTTTCCTGCGCAGAAAGGTGGGCAGCTCCAGGTTCTTTTCCCGGACAGGGGGCGTGATGTCCGCCACCTTTTTGCCCGCCCCGGCCCGCTGGAGGCGCAGGTAAGTGGGCTCGTCCAGTTCGTCCAGGTCCAGGACATTGGAGTTGTCTCCGGCATTCACGTCCCGGACGCGCTCTTCCCGGGTGCCCCCCACCTGGATCTCCTCCACCTTCACCACCCGCCGGGCTTCCTGGTTGTAGGCCGAGTGGCTATTATCCCGGCGGTTCCAGATCGGGGACTGAGGGGTGGTCTTGGTCCGGGCCGGGGTCTCCTCAATGCCCGTGGCGATCAGGGTCACCCGAAGCTCGTGGCCCACGGTGTCGTCCAGGGCCGTGCCCCAGATGATCTTGGCATCCTTGCCCACCTCCTGGTAAATGAGGTCGCAGGCTGCGGTCATCTCGTCCATGGTGAGGCTGGGACCGGCGGTGATGTTCATGAGGAGCGCCTTGGCTCCCTTGATGGACACGTCCTCCAGAAGCGGGTGGTACAGGGCCTTTTCCGCCGCATCCACGGCCCGGTTCTCCCCGGTGCCGATGCCGATGCCCATCAGCGCCATACCCGCCTCGGACATGGTGGTGCGCACGTCCCGGAAATCCAGGTTCACGAGTCCCGGTTTCATGATGAGGTCCGTGATGCCCCGGACCGAGTGGAGGAGCACCTCGTCAGCCCGGCGGAACATGTCGATCAGGGTGGCGTCCTTTTTGGCCAGGGCCCGGAGGCGGTCGTTGGGGATGGTGATGACGGTGTCGGCGGCCTTCTTCAGAGCCTGGAGCCCGTCCCGGGCCATCTCCGCCCGGTGGTTGCCCTCAAAGGAAAAGGGTTTGGTGACCACGCCCACGGTGAGGGCTCCGCTCTCCTTGGCGATCTGGGCGATGATGGGGGCCGCGCCGGTGCCCGTTCCGCCACCCAGGCCCGCGGTGATGAACACCATCTCGCAGCCATCCAGGGCCGCCCGGATCTGGTCCGCGCTCTCCCGGGCGCTGTCCCGGCCGATCTCGGGCTCGGCCCCTGCGCCCAGGCCCTTGGCGATGGACTCCCCCAGCTGGATCTTCACCGGGGCCCGGCTGCTGTTCAGGGCCTGGAGGTCCGTGTTGGCGGCGATGAAATCCACCCCCTCGAAATTCTCCTCCATCATGTTGTTGATGGCGTTGCCCCCCGCACCGCCGGCACCCACCACCTTGATCCTGGCCCCCTTGCTTTCCTTGACCGGCACAAACATCATCTCCACCATTTGCCACCTCCCTTTCCGGGCCGCCCCGACCCGCCTGCCGTAAAAAAAATGAATCGCTCTGCTGGATGGGAAAACCGGTTTCGGAAACCTTTTTCCGCGCGAAAAACGCTTTCGAAGCCGGTCCTACAGAATTTCCCGAAACCACTTCTTCATCCGGGTCATGACCCGGTCGAAGATGTGCTTGTCCCGGATGCGGAACTGGGGGCGCTGGTGCTTGCGCGCCCCGTAGAGAACGAGGCCCACGGCCGTGGCGTACATGGGATTGTTCACCACGTCCACGAGTCCCGTCATGCCCATGGGCTTGCCGATGCGGGTGGACAGGTTCAGCACCCTCTCGGCCACCTCGGTGATGCCGTCCAGAAGCACCCCGCCGCCGGTGAGCACCACCCCCGCGCTCACGTAGTTCTCCATGCCCGACTGGATGATCTCCTGGCGGATGAGCGAAAAAATTTCCTCCACCCGGGGCTCCAGGATCTCCCCCAGGATCTGGCGGGGGAGCTGCCGGGCCTTGCGTCCCCCCACGCCCCGGATCTCGATGGTCTCGTCCTTGCTGATCTTCCGGGACGCGCAGGTGCCGTACTTCTTCTTGATGACCTCGGCGTCGGCCAGCGGCGTGCTCAGGCCCACGTTGATGTCGTTTGTGAGGTTGTTGCCTCCCAGGGCCAGCACGAAGGTGTGCTTGATGTGGTTGTCCGAAAAGATAGCCAGGTCCGTGGTGCCGCCCCCTATGTCGATCAAGGCCACGCCTAGATCCTTTTCCTCGGACACCAGAACCGCCTCGGAGGAGGCCAGGGGCTCCAGCACGATGTCGATGACGTCCAGGCCCGCCTTGTTGGTGCATTTGACGATGTTGTGGGCGCTGGTGACCGCGGCCGTGACGATGTGGACCCTGACCTCCAGACGGACCCCGGCCATGCCCACGGGATCATCGATACCCCCGTCCCCGTCCACGATGAACTCCTGGGGGAGCACGTGGATGACCTCCCGATCCATGGGGATGGCCACGGCCCGGGCCGCCTCGATGACCCGCGCCACGTCCATGGGGGTCACTTCCGTGCCCTTGATGCCGGTGACGCCGTGGCTGTTGAACCCCTTGATATGGCCCCCGGCTATTCCTGCATAGACATTCGTTATGTCACAATCTGCCATAATTTCAGCTGCTTCTACAGCACGCTGGATGCTTTCCACCGTGCTGTCGATGTTCACCACCACACCTTTTCTCAGGCCCATGGAGGGGTGGGTCCCCAGGCCCACGATCTGCACCCCCTCCTCGGTGAGCTCTCCCACCACGCAACAGATCTTGGTGGTTCCGATGTCCAGACCCACCACCAGTTCATTCCTCTTGGCCATGATCAACCCCTCCCCTGCCCCCGGCCCTGCACCCGTTCCCTGTTCACGCCAAATTTCCTGTTCATGCCTCTGAGCGCCTTCGGCCCTTTTTCACGGTCTCGGCCTTCACGGGCAGGATGACCACCCGGTCAAGATCCAGAAGATCCACGGCTTTCAAGCCCACCCCCTGGCTGGTGTTCATGGAGAACACCCCATGGAGCCGGACGAGTTTTTCCGGATAGCGGTCAAAACCCAGGCGCACGGTCACGGCCGGATCCCCGGCCACCAGGGTGAGGCCGAGGTCCCGGTCCACCGCCACCTCGGCCACTGCAGCCGCCGGAAGCGCCCATTCGGACTCCCGCCGGGCCTTCAGGAATTCCACCACGGCCTTGTAGGGCGGGCTCATGGGCTGGCTGGCCACGGAAATATCCGAGAACTCCAGGCCCCGCACCAGGGGAAGTCCCTCGGGGTCGCCATCATCGGCCAGCTTGAAAATCTCCCCGTTGGTGTCCATGAGAAACCGCCTGCCCAGGTCCAGGACGGCCATGGGAACGTGTTCGGTGACCTCGATGAAAATCTTGTCCGGGAGTTGGAACCGAACCTTGGCCCCGGCGATCCAGGGGTCGCTCAAAAGCCTCTCCCGGGCGGCCGTGAGGCTCACGGAAAGCACGTTAACCCCTTCGGCCACCCCGGCCTTTTCCAGGATCTCCTCCCGGCTGACGTGGGCGTTGCCCTTGACCTCCAGAGTCTTGGCGGCAAAGGCGGGCGTTTCCACGGCCAGGTCGTAGACCCAGAGGAACGAGTAGGCGAGTCCCGCGAAAATCAGGAACACCCCCGTGCATGCCGTGGTCCACTTGAGGACGGAAAGGAGGTTCACGCCGCCCTTGGGCCTGGCTTTCTTGATCCGGTACTGGTTTCCCGTCTTTTTACGCGCCAAGGATCTTCACCTCCGATTCCAGCTGGATTCCGAATTCCTTTTCCACCCTGTCCCGCACCCGGGCGATGAGCCCCAGGATATCCGACCCCGAGGCATTGCCCCGGTTCACGATGAAATTGGCGTGGATGTCGGACACCATGGCCCCGCCCAGGGTTTGCCCCTTCATGCCCGCCCGCTCGATCAGGGCTCCGGCGGCGGGCCCCTTTTCCGGATTCTTGAAAAAGCAGCCCGCGCTCTTCTGGGAGAGAGGTTGGCTTTGGCGTCTTTGGGCCAGCATGCGGCCTGCCTGCTCCTTCAGGGCCTCGGGGTCGCCGGGAGCCAGGAAGAACCGCGCCCGGGTGATGACTTTCCACCCCGGCTCCCCTCCCATGGGCGAGAGGCTCCGGTAGGACCAGCGGACCTCTTCACGTCCCAGACGCCGGGTCTCCCCGCCGGGCCCCACGCAGTCGAAGTCGGCAATGGCATCGGATACCCAGCCCTCCCGGGTGCCCGCGTTGCCAGCCACCGCGCCGCCCACGGTGCCCGGGATGCCCACGGCGAAGAGCATGCCCGCCCATCCCTTTTCCTGGGCCCGGGCCACGGCCCGGGGAAGGGGCGCGGCCGCCCCGGCGTCCAGAAGCGCTCCGGCCGGGGTGCGCTGGATGCGGATGCCGGAAAACCCCTTGCCCAGGCGCGCCACAACGCCCGGAAACCCCTCGTCAGGCACCAGGAGATTGGTGCCGCCCCCCAGAAAGGCCAGGGGGAGGTTCCGCATGGCGCAGCCGGTGATGAGGTCCGAGAGGGCTGCGGCATCCTGGGCCGTCACCAGGGCATCGGCCGGTCCGCCCACCGAAAGAGACGTGTGCAGGGCCAGGGGCTCGGAGAACCGGGCGCCCTCCCCGAATCTCGCGGTCAGCCAGCGGGCGGCATCGGGGCTTATGGCTCGTTTGGGACTCAATCGTCTTCTCCCGTTCCCAGAAAGCGCTCTCCCAGGCGGAACACGTTCCCCGCGCCCAGGGTGAGAAAAACGGTTCCCGGGCTAAGCTCCCTTTTCACCCGCGCCAGGGCCTCGTCCTCATCCTTGGCATGGGCCGCGCCCTTGTGGCCCCGGGACCGGATGGCCTCGGCGAGGCTCAGGGCATCCACCCCCGGGATGGGGGCCTCCCCGGCCGGGTACACCGGCAGGATCAGGACCCGGTCCGCCTGATAGAAGGACCGGGAGAACTCCTCGAACAGGGCCGCCGTGCGCGAGTACCGGTGGGGCTCGAACACCACGTACAGCCGGTTCCCGGGGTAGCATTCCCGGATGGCGGCCAGGGTGGCGGCGATCTCCGTGGGATGGTGGCCGTAGTCATCCACCACCGTGACCCCGTCCCGCTCGCCCTTGATCTCCATGCGCCGGTGCACACCCTCGAGGTTCACCAAGGCCGCCCGGATATGCTCAAAGGACACCCCCAGCTCCAGGCCCACGGCCACGGCGGCCAGGGCGTTCCGGACATTGTGCCGGCCAGGGAGGTTCAGGAGCACCCGGCCCAGGGTCTCGCCCCGGCGGATGACCGTGAACCCGGCCTTGAAGCCCTCCATGGTCACGTCCGCGCCCCGGACGTCGGCCTGGGCCGCGAGACCGTAGGTGACGTAGCGTTTCCGCACCGAGGGGATGACCTCGGCCACGGCGGGGCTGTCCAGGCACAGGATCGAAAGCCCGTAAAAGGGCACCCGGTCCACGAACCGGGAAAAGGCGCTCTGGATGTCCGCCAGGTCCTTGTAGTGGTCCAGATGCTCCAGGTCGATGTTGGTGACCACACAGATGCTCGGGCTCATCTTCAGAAAGGAGCCGTCGCTCTCGTCGGCCTCGGCCACCAGGAAATCGCCCTTGCCCAGGCGGGCGTTGGTGCCCATGCTCTTGAGCTTTCCGCCGATGACCACCGTGGGGTCCAGGCCGCCTCCAGCCAGGACCGCGGCCACCATGTTGGTGGTGGTGGTCTTGCCATGGGCCCCGGCCACGGCCACGGAGTATTTCAGGCGCATGAGCTCGGCCAGCATCTCGGCCCGGGGGATGATGGGCACGGAAGCTTCCAGAGCCGCCGCCACCTCGGGGTTGTCGCGTTTCACCGCCGAAGAGACCACCACCACGTCCGCGTCCCGGATGTTCTCCGGCAGGTGCCCCTGGCGGATGATCCCTCCCAGGCGGGCCAGACGCCGGGTGATGCCCGTGTCCCGAAGGTCGGAGCCCGAAACCCGGTAACCCAGGTTCAGCAGGAGTTCGGCGATGCCGCTCATGCCGATGCCCCCGATGCCCACGAAGTGGATA
>JAHJUF010000210.1 GCA_018829095.1 Pseudomonadota bacterium
AGCTCGCCGTGGGCTACACCCTGGACGAGATCCCCAACGACATCACCCGGGAGACCATGGCGTGCTTCGAGCCCACCCTGGACTACTGCGTGGTGAAAATCCCCAGGTGGACCTTCGAGAAGTTCCCCGAGACCCCGGATTTCCTCACCACGTCCATGAAGTCCGTGGGCGAGACCATGGCCATCGGCCGGACCTTCAAGGAGGCGCTCCAGAAGGGCCTGCGGGGCCTGGAGGTGGGCCGCAACGGCCTGGGGGCCGACGGCAAGGGCCATCTTTCGGCCACGGGCGAGCCGCCTTCGGTGGAAGCCATAAAGGAGAACCTGGCCACCCCCAACAGCCAGCGCATCTTTTTCCTGCGTTACGCCCTGGCCGCCGGGCTGAGCATCGAGGAGATCTACCGCCTGACGGGCATCGACCCGTGGTTTTTGCACCAGATCGCGGAAATATGGAACACGGAAAAGGAGGTGGCCGCCGCGGGCGGGGGCCTCTCCCCGGAACTCCTGCGCAAGGCCAAGGAACAGGGCTTTTCCGACCGCCAGGTGGCGTACCTCACCGGCACGGACGAGATTTCGGCCAGAAAGGCCCGGTTCGATCTGGGCATCCGGCCCGTGTACAAGCTGGTGGACACCTGCGCCGCGGAGTTCGAGGCGGCCACGCCCTATTACTACTCCACCTACGAGGAGGAGGACGAGGCCCGGGTGTCGGACCGGAAGAAGGTCATGATCCTGGGGGGAGGGCCCAACCGCATCGGCCAGGGCATCGAGTTCGATTACTGCTGCGTCCACGCCTCCTTCGCCCTGGCTGAGGAGGGGGTGGAGAGCATCATGGTGAACTCCAACCCCGAGACCGTGAGCACGGACTACGACACCAGCGACAAGCTCTACTTCGAGCCTGTCACGGCCGAGGACGTGCTCCACATCGCCCAAAAGGAAAAACCCCTGGGGGTCATCGTCCAGTTCGGCGGCCAGACGCCCTTGAACATCGCCGGGGCCCTTTCAGCGGCCGGGGTCCCCATCCTGGGCACCCAGCCCGAAAGCATAGACGCGGCCGAGGACCGGAAGCTTTTCGGCGCCCTGTTGAGAAAGCTCGGCCTTTCCCAGCCGGAAAACGGCACGGCCATGACCATCCCCGAGGCCGAAGCCGAGGCCGAACGCATCGGCTACCCGGTCATGGTGCGGCCCTCCTACGTCCTGGGGGGCAGGGCCATGAAGATCGTCTACGACCAGGCCTCCCTGGTGGCGTTCACCCGGCTGGCCATCGAGGCGGCCGACGGCCACCCGGTTTTGATCGACAAGTTTTTGGAGGACGCCGTGGAGATCGACACGGACGCGGTGTCCGACGGCCGGGAAACCGTGGTGGCCGGGATCATGGAGCACATCGAGGAGGCGGGCATCCACTCGGGCGACTCGGCCTGCGTGCTGCCGCCCCGGAGCCTGTCGCCCGAAATCCTGGAGGAGATCCGCTCGGCCACCCGGGCCATGGCCGCCGAGATCGGCGTCATCGGCCTCATGAACGTCCAGTACGCGGTCAAGGACGGGAAGCTCTACGTGCTGGAGGTGAACCCCCGGGCCTCCCGGACGATACCTTTCGTGTCCAAGGCCACGGGCGTTCCCTGGGCCAAGGTGGCGGCCAAGGTCATGCTGGGCCGCAGCCTGGCGGAGTTGGGCATCACGGGCGAGGTTTCCGTTTCCCACGTGGCTGTCAAGGAGTCCGTGTTCCCCTTTGACCGGTTCCCGGACGTGGACCCCCTCCTGGGCCCGGAAATGAAATCCACGGGGGAGGTCATGGGCCTGGACGTCACCTTTGGCGCGGCATTCGCCAAGAGCCAGCTCGCCGCGGGCATGAAGCTGCCCACCAGCGGCGCGGTGTTCGTGTCCGTCACGGACCGGGACAAGGAGAAGATCGTGGAGGCGGTGAAGATCCTCCACGACCTGGGCTTCTCCATCGTGGCCACGGCCGGCACCAGCGATTTCCTGGCTGCCCGGGGCATTGCCAACACCCGCATCAACAAGGTTTCCGAAGGGCGCCCCCACGTGGTGGACGCGGTCAAGAACAACGAGATACAGCTCATCATCAACACGGGAACCGGCGTCCGCCCCGCCCGGGACGGCTACGAGATCCGCCGTGCGGCCCTCCAGTACCGGATTCCCTATGCCACCACCGTGGCCGGAGCCCTGGCCGTGTGCCTGGGCATTGCCTCCATGTGCGAAAAGAGTCTGGATGTGCGGGCTCTCCAGGACTACCACGCGGTCCAAGCGATCAAAGGGGACTAGGGAAAATGGAAGATCCCTTTGCAAAAGAGCCCGGCAGACCCCGGGACGAATGCGGCGTTTTCGGGGTGTACGACCATCCCGAGGCCGCCCGGCTCACCTATTTCGGGCTCTACGCCCTCCAGCACCGGGGGCAGGAGAGCGCGGGCATCGCCGTTTTCCGGGACGGTTGCATCCAGGTGCACAAGAACATGGGGCTGGTGCACGACGTGTTCAACGACCGGACCCTGGCGGGGCTCACGGGCCGCACGGCCATCGGCCAGGTGCGCTATTCCACCACCGGGGGCTCCACCCTGGCCAACGCCCAGCCCTTTGCGGTGCGCCACCGGAAGCGCTCCTACGCCGTGGCCCACAACGGCAACCTGGTGAACGCCCACACCCTTCGCAACGAGCTGGAGGCCTCGGGTTCCATCTTCCAGTCCACCATGGACACGGAGATCTTCCTCCACCTCCTGGTGAAGAACCTGGACAACGGCCTGGAAGAGGCGCTCAAGGCTGCGGTGGAAAAACTGGAAGGGGCCTTTTCCTTCATCCTCCTCACCAGCGAGGGGGAGATGGTGGGCATCAAGGACCCCAACAGCTTCCGGCCCCTCTGCCTGGGCAAGCTGAACGGCAACTTCGTCCTGGCCTCGGAAACCTGCGCACTGGACCTGGTGGGCGCGGAGTTCGTCCGGGAGCTGGACCCCGGCGAGATCGTCATCATCGACAAAAACGGCGTCCGGACCATCCACCGGGCCAAGGCGGGGCGCTGTTCCTTCTGCATCTTCGAGTTCATCTACTTCGCCCGGCCGGACAGCAACATCTTCTCCCACAACGTCTACACCATGCGAAAGGCCATGGGGAAAAACCTGGCCCTGGAAAAGCCCGTGGACGCGGACCTGGTGATGCCCTTTCCCGACAGCGGGGTCTACGCGGGCCTGGGCTACGCCGAGGCGTCGGGCATCCCCTTCGAGATGGCCATGATCCGCAATCACTACGTGGGCCGCACCTTCATCCAGCCTTCCCAGAGCATGCGGGACTTCGGCGTCCGGGTGAAGCTGAACCCCGTGCGGGACCTTTTGAGGGGAAAAAGGGTCATCATCGTGGAGGACTCCATCATCCGGGGCACCACGGCCCGCACCCGGGTGAAGGCCCTCCGGGACATCGGGGTAAAGGAAGTCCACATGCGGGTCTCCTGCCCGCCCCACCGCCACCCCTGCCACTACGGCATCGACTTTTCCAGCCGGGGCGAACTGGTGGCCGCCCAGAAGGAGATGGAGGAGCTCACCCGGTTCCTGGGGCTGGACAGCCTCCACTACCTCTCCCTGGAGGGACTCCTGGCCTCCACCGGGGTGGAAAAGCCCGGGGACATGTTCTGCTGCGCCTGTTTCACCGGCGAGTACCCGGTACTTTTCGACAAGGACCTTTCCAAGAACTGCCTGGAGTGATACAGTTTTTCAGGGTTGTCCCCGGCCCCGTGGCCGGGGGTCCCGATTCCTCCAGCCAGGGAGGGCTCCATGAGCGTACTGGTGGTCCGTTCACGCATGACTCCCCACACCCAGTTGGGCATCGCCTGCCGCAAGCTGGTGCACCGTTCCCAATCCGCTTTCCAGAAGATCGAGGTCTACGATTCCGTGGATTTCGGCCGCATCCTCCTCCTGGATGAGGCCATCCACCTGGCGGACGCGGACGAGCACGTGGTCCACGAGATGCTGGCCCACGTGGCCCTGTTCTCCCACCCCAACCCGGAGAGCGTGCTCATCCTGGGGGGCGGGGACGGTTGCGCGGCCCGGGAGGCGGTGAAGCACGATTGTGTGAAGGAGGTCACCCTGGTGGAGATGGACCCGGACGTGCCCCAGATCTGTGGCCGTCTCTTTTCCCACCTGTCCCCGGCCCTGGATCATCCCCTGGTGCGGCAGGTCACGGGGGACGTCATGGCGTGGCTCCCCGCCTCGGGCCGGACCTTCGACGTCATCCTGGTGGACTCCCAGGACTTTGCCCCGGACCAGACCGGTGGGCTTTTCGGGGCCCAGTTCCTCACGGACTGCCTGGCCGCCCTTTCCCCGGACGGCATCCTGGCCGCCCGGGTGGGGGACCTCCGGTTCGACGCCCACATCGTGAAATCCGTGTTTTCCAATCTGGAGGAGGTTTTTCCGGTCTGCCGCATGTTCCAGGCCCCGGTTCCCTCCCGCACCAGCGCCCCCTACTGCTTCGCCTTCTGCTCCCGGAACCTACACCCCCAGGGTCACGCGGGCATTCACCGCTTCACCCCCGCCTTTTTCACCCGCTACTACCACCCGGACATCCACGACGCCGCCTTTGTACTCCCCCGGGAAATCACGGAACTGTCCTGGCAGGAAGGATAACCCGGGCCGGGGATGGGCGGCCGGGTCAGGGTTCTTTGCCGCCCGGCGCGGGGGAAAGGCGCTCCAGCCAGGCTTGGGCCTGGGGCTGGCCGGGACGGATTTTCAGCACAACGGAGAAAGCCCGGGCAGCCCCGGCCCGGTCGCCGGCCCGGTCCAGGGCCACGCCCAGGTTGTACAGGGGCATCCAGTCGTCCGGGGCCAGCCTCGACGCCCTTTCAAAGGCCCGGGCCGCCTCGTCCCATCGTTCCAGGAGGGCCAGGGCGTTTCCCGTTGCCTGGAGCAGTTCCGGGCTTTCCCCGGCCAGCGTGATGGCCGCCAGGAAATGGGCCAGGGCCTCCCGGCCTTGCCCGGCTTTTGCCAGGCGTTTTCCCAGGAACTGGTGACCCTGGGCCGTGCCGCCTCCCATGGCCATGGCCCGGCCGAACTCCTCCTCCGCCTCATCCAGCCGCCCCTCCAGAGCCAGGGCCTTGGCCAGGAGTTCGTGGGCCTCGGGAGAGGCGGGTCCCTGGCTCACGCCCCTTTCCAGCATTTCCAGCCCCTTTTCCCTCTCTCCCCGGCTCATGAGAAGCGCCCCGTAGCGGATCAGGGCCTCGGAATGGCCGGGGTGATCGGCCAGGACTTCCTGGAGAAGCCGGGCGGCCTCCTCCTTTCTCCCGGCGTCCCAGAGGGCCACGGCGTACAGGGTTTGGGCATAAGGATCCCCCGGCTGGGCCCGGACGGCCTCGGTCCAGAAAGCAACCCGGTCCCGGTACACCTCGCTCCGGGCCCGGGAGGCCCCTGCCAGGGCCAGGACCGCCAGGACGCAGGCCGTCCCCGCCGCCAGGCTTCCCCGCCGCCCCAGGCGCCGGGCGGCCTCGTGGGCCCCCAGGACCACGGCCACGGCCACGGCGGCCAGGGGCAGGTACATGCGTTTTTCCGACAGGAGATGAGCCAGGGGCAGGAAACTGGAGGTGACGGCCAGGCAGAGGAAGAACCACCCCAGGACCGCCCCCATGGGCTGCCGTTTGGCCACCTGATGGAGGGTCAGGACCAGGAGTCCCCCCACCAGGACCCAGGCCAACAGGGAGGAGTCCGGAACCCCGGCGGCCACCCCCACGGGAAGGCTCTGGTCCTGGCCCGCCGGGAGAAAGGCCAGGGCCAGGTAATGGGCGATGGCCCCGGGCTGGGCCAGGAGATGCTCCAGGGACTTGCCCAGACCCCCGGGGGAGACGGTGCTCCGGACCGTGTGCCCCTGGAGGAGGAGCCAGGCCAGGAGTCCCCAGCCGGGCAGGAAGGACGCGTACAGCCGGACGTGGCGGACCAGGGCCCGCCCGTATCCGGGGCTGGCCAGGATGCCGTCCAAAAGGAGCACCGCCAGAGGGGCCGTGACCGCCGATTCCTTGGACCCGCAGGCCAGGAGGAAAGCGGCCCCGGAAAGAACCTGCCACCGCCCCGGGGCCGGGGATTGCCAGGACCGGAGGGCACTGTACAGCGTGAGGAGGTAAAAGAGCCCCATCATGGAGGACAGGCGCTGGGTCAAGTAGGTTACAGCCTCGGTGTGGAGAGGGTGGACGGCCCATAGAAGCGATGCGGCAAGGGCCAGGGGCAGGGCGTGAGCCCCAAACCGGCCGGACAGGCGGGGCAGGAGGAAGGTCCGGCGGAGAATGGAAAAAAGGGTGAGGGCGGCCAGCAGGTGGATGAGGAGGTTGGTCGCGTGAAAGCTCCAGGGCTCGGGCCCGGAGATGGCCCAGTTCACCGCATGGCTGAGATTGATTACCGGCCGGCCTGCGGTGCCCGTGCTCAAGGAGCCGGAAAGGACCCGCCCCAGGTGTCCCAGGTCTTGGATGGAGGGGTTTCTCAGGATGTCCTGCTCGTCGTCCAGGATGAAACCAAAGGAAAGGCTGGACGACCAGGCCGCCCACACGGCCACGGCCAGGAGAACCACCGCAGCGGCCAGGGCGAACCGGGGGGGCAGGAAGGGGGAATCCCTTGTCATGGGATGATTATTTCCAATTGATCCCGCATCTTATCCAGATACGTGAAAAATGGGGGGCTGTCAACGGGCCGGGGGCCGGGGCAGGATGGTGGCGGTGATCCAGTCCGCGAGCCTTTCCGGTTCGTCCGGAGAGAAGACCGGGAGCCCTGCATCCGGCACGGGGCCGGGGAACACCAGGGCCAGGAGGAGAGGATCGCCCTCGCAGGCCGGGGGCGGGGGGGGTGGGGAAAACCCCAGGACCTCGATTTTGGGCGCGGCCAGGCGCTTGTAGCCTTCCAGGAGAATCAGGTCCGCCTCGGGGAAGAAGGCCGCGGCCAGGGCCAGGGGATCGGCCTCGCCGGGGGTCCTCTTCACCACGGCCAGGGCCCCTGGGGAGGCCACGGCCACACCGTAGGCCCCGGCGGTCATGTGGCGGAACGAGTCCTTGCCCGGCCGGTCCATGTCAAAGCCGTGGGCCGCGTGCTTGATGACCGCCACGGACAGGCCCCGGGCCTTGAGGACCGGCACCAGTCGTTCGATGAGCGTGGTCTTGCCCGAGTTGGACCGGCCCGCCACCCCCAGGACAGGGGGGCCGGGGGCCGGGGTTTCCGTTTCGCGGTTCATGTTCAGCCGATGTTGGGCATGAGGGTCCAGCGGATGACCCAGTTCTCGCCGTCCGGGTGCTGGTCCAGGCACAGGATGCCGCTTTTCTGGAACAGGAACACGGAGCGGTCCGGGTCCCCGGCCACCAGGAGCCCCGTGAGCCGGTCCAGGAAGGGCAGGTGGCTCACCACCAGGAGGTCCGGGTCCAGGGGAAGGCCCGCAGCAAAGGCTTCGGGTTCGTCCATCGGAGCGATCCCGGAGATTTTCCGGGGTTCCCCGGTCCCCAGGAGGGAGGCAAGAATTTCGGCGGTCTGGCGGGCCCGTTTGGCCCCGGAATGCACCACTTCCCCCATGGACACGCCATAGCCCGAGGCCACCTCGCCCATGCGCCGGACCTCGACCTCGCCCTGGGGGGACAGGCCCTTTTCCGGGTCCTGGGCCTTGGATAGGCTTCTGCCGTGCTGCACCAGGTAAAGCGCCATGGGGACCCTTATGCCGATTCATCCTGCCTGGGATTGTTCTCCCGGGGCAGGTTCTTGCTGATGGCGGTCAAAAGCTTCAAGTGCGGCCAGAGGTGAGGGCCCAGGAAGGGCTTGCCCGTGTTCAGCAGGGCCACGGAGATGTCCCGGGCCGGGTCGGCCCAGCAGAAGATGTTCACGAACCCCCAGTGGCCGAAGGCGTGGCTCGTGTCGGGCCCGTAGAGCCCCATGGGGTTGGCCCCCAGCATGAACCCCGCGCTGTAGCGCATGGGCAAAAGGATGATGCGGTCGATGCGGCCCGGCCCGGAGGGGGTCACGGCCCGGCGCACGGTCAGGGGGTCGAAGACCCGCACCCCGTCCAGCTCGCCGTGGTTCATGAGCATCTGGAAGAACCGGCAGGCCTCATCCGCCGTGGCCACCAGGTTTCCGGCCGGCACGATGGAGCGCAAAAACTCCGGCGTGTTGGTGACCTCGATGGCCTCGCTCCAAGTGGAGGCAAGGATGCGGTGGATGTAGGTGGAAAGGGGAAACACCACAGGCAGGCCGGTGTCGTAGTTTTTCGCCACCAGGCCCATATCCCCGTCGTCCACCCCGTAGTTGAAGAACCGCATGCCCATGGGCTTCTGTACGGTTTCGGCCAGGTACTGGCGGATGTCCATGCCCGAGACCCGGCGCACGATCTCCCCCAGGATGAACCCGCCGGTGATGGCGTGGTAGGCCGTGCGGTGACCAGGGAAGGACACGGGCGGGGCCTGGCACAACAGGCGGGTGCAGGCCGCGAAGTCCGACAGGAGATCCGGGGGGTGGCCGGAGCCGGGGATGACCGGGAACCCGGCCTGATGGGCCAGAACCTGCCAGATGGTGATCCGGTGTTTGCCCTTGCGGCCGAACTCGGGGATGTAGTGCTCCACCGGGTCCGTGAGGTGCACCTGGCCCTTTTCCACCAGGTGGTGGATCATCATGGCGGTGACGGCCTTGGACGCGGAGAACAGGCACACCGGGGTTTCCGGCTGGGCCA
>JAHJUF010000211.1 GCA_018829095.1 Pseudomonadota bacterium
CGTGCGGGGACCCCGACGGCGCGCGAATCCTGAGGAATGAGGCGAACTTTCATCCCAAGGGCTCTTCGCATTCCTTGGGGACCCCGATCCTGTACGCCGCAGTGACGAGGGATGAAGCGCAACGCCGCAGATCGCGTTTTTCAACAGCCTGTTACCAGCCTGCACAGTTCCGCCACGCCCTCCACTCCGTCCGGGAGGGGCTCGCCGGAAAGTCCGGCCTCGAACACTCCGGGGGTGTCGGGGATCACGGCCAGGATGCGGGAGCTGTCCAAGGCTTCGGTCAGGACGTCCGCCGCACGGCCACGGACCCGGTTCAGGACGAAGTGCACGGGCAGCCCGGCCCCCTCCGCCATTCCGGCCATGCGCCCGGCCAGGAGCACGGACTCCCGGGAGGGGTCCACCACGCAAACCAGCGCGTCCGCTCCCTTGACCACGCCCCGGCCGAAATGCTCCACCCCGGCCTCCATGTCCAGGACCGCCACCTCGTCTTCCGCCAACCGCAGGTTCTCCAAAAATCGCTTGGCCAGGGCTCCGATCATGCAGGCGCAACCCTCGCCCAGGTTGCGGATCTTGCCAAGGGCCACCAGGCGCACGCCATGGGCCTCGGCCAGGCAGTTCACCGGGAGGTCGGCGGGGGTGAAAGGCTGGTTGAGCACGGCAATGGGCGCTTCCAGGCCGGTTTTTTTCATCTTTTCCTTAAGGCCCGGGCGGCCGCCGAAACTGTCCATGAGGAGTTGGGCATCCCCTGCGCCCAGGACCCGATTAAGGCCCAGGTTGGACTCGTCCGCATCCACCAGGAGCACCTTCTTGCCCCGCCGGGCCAGCTCCCGGGAAAACAGCGCCGCCACCGTGCTCTTTCCACTACCCCCCTTGCCGCAAATCAGAATCTTCATGCCTTCGTCCTTCCTCTATTGTCCCCGGCACTCGGCCAGGGCCCTTTCCAGGGACTCCACATGGTGGTTCAGTTGAAGGGACCGGGCCGGGTTGGCCTCCAGGGCCCGGAGTTTTCTGGCCTCCTCCAGGGCCGTGGTCAGGCGTTCGCAACCGGTTTTCCCGGACCGGGCCGGGGCCGCCGGGACGGAGGAACAGGCGGCCAGGTCCTGGCGCATCCGGCCCACCTTTTGGGTCCAGGCGAACCTGGCCGCGTCCGAAAGGTTCTTCTCGTTTCTCAGGAAATGGGCCTCGGCCCGGGCGATCTCGGTCCTGAGGTGCGCGCAGCGGTCCTCCCGGACCCTTTGGCGGGTGATGCGCCAGGGTCCGTTCGGCCTGCAATCCCGGGCCATGCTCTCCAGTTCCTCCACGTGCCGGGCCCAGGTGAACCTGGCGGCATCGGAGAGGCTGTCCTCGTTGGCCTCGTACCAGGCCCGGGCTTCGGCCAGGGCCTGGCGAACATCGGAGCAGGGCGCTTGGGCATTCTCGGCCGCCAAGGCAACGGGGCCTGCCGGAAAAAGGCAAAGGATCAGGGCGATAGCCAAAATTGCCGGGCTCTTCATGGGGTTCCTCCTCCCTCGGGCTGGCTGGCGCATCCTACCACGGGCCGGCCGCGCCCGCCAGGAAAGGGATGGGCCGGGCGCTGGGCGGAAACGGTCCCTTCCTTGACGCTGGCCGCCCATTGTCCTATGTTATGGGTTTTCCGGTGCCACGCGCCGGGGAAAGGGATGCGGCCTTGGAGCAAGTGAACATCCGGTTCCTGGAGAATCCCGGCCAGGCCGAGCTTTCCCGGCTCCTTTCGCTCTACCGGGAGAACGGCTGGTGGGAGAACTCCGACGAACCGGAACTGGCGGCCGAGATCGTGGCCGGGAGCCACGCCTTTGTCGTGGCCGAACACCAGGGCACGATCATCGGCATGGGCCGGGCCATCAGCGACCGGGCCTCGGACGCCTACATCCAGGACCTCACCGTGGACCCGGCCTTCCGGGGCCAGGGCGTGGGCGAACAGATCGTCCGGGCCCTGATCCAAAGGCTGAACGAGGACGGCCTGTTCTGGATCGCCCTCATCGCGGAAGAGGGCTCCGAGGGTTTCTACGAGAGCCTGGGGTTTTATTCCATGGCCGGCGCCACGCCCATGCGGAGGCTGGTGGCTCCGCCCGAATGACAAGGAGAAGAACGCGGGTTTTCCCGCCATCATGAAATTCACCCGACTCAGCCCGGGGGATTTTCCCCGCCTGGTCCCGTATTTCACGGGCCTGCGCTACGAGCTTTGCTCCTACTCGCTCACCACCATCCTGGTGTGGGACAACCCCCTCCATCATCCCCATGGAGCCGAGGAGAACGGCGTCCTGTACATCCGTTCGGGCTTCGCCGGCCGTGGCAAGAAGAATTTCCTGTTCCTGCCCGTGTGCCCGGACCGGGAGTTTTCACCCTCCGAGCTGGCCAAGGCCGCGGCCCGGGCCGGGGTGGACCGGGTGGGCTTCGTGCCTGGCGACTGGCTCGACCGCCAGGGACGGGACAAGGTGAAACGCCTGTTTTCCGTCCGCTCCATGGCCGGATACCACGACTATCTCTACCCCACCCAGGACCTGGCCCAGCTTCCCGGCAACCGGTACCACAAGAAGAAGAACCTGGTGCGCCAGTTCGAAAAGGCCTACATCCGCCCGGGCCGCGCCAGGGTGGAGCCCATGGGGCCGGACAACCGGGACGAATGCCTGGAGTTCCTGGATCAATGGTGCGCCGAGCGGGATTGCGGGGCCTCCCCGGAGTCGAGCATGGCCTGCGAGAAAATCGCCGCCACAAACAGCCTGAAAAACATGGAGGTCCTTGCCGCCCGGGGTATCGCGGTGCGGGTGGATGGCCAGGTGTCCGCCTTTGCCATGGCCACCCGCATCACGGATCAGGTGGGGGACCTGAACTTCGAGAAGGCCTTTGCGGGAATCAAAGGCCTTTACCAGTATCTGGACAGGGAAAGCGCCCGGACCATCCTGGCGCCCTTTGCCTGGACCAACAAGGAAAGCGATATGGGACTGCCGGGCCTGCGTCAGGCCAAGCTCTCCTATCTGCCTGCCCGCATGGTCCGGAGTTATTCCCTGGTTCTGAAAAACTGACGGAAAGGTTTTTTAACCATGACCCCGAAGAAGCTTGTCATCGTCGGCGGTGTGGCCGGCGGCGCCTCGTGCGCAGCCCGGGCCCGGCGTCTGAATGAGAATGTCGAGATCAAGATTTTTGAGCGAAGCGCCTACATCTCCTACGCCAACTGCGGGCTGCCTTACCACGTGGGTGGGGTGATCCGCCGCCAGGAAGAGCTTTTCCTGGCCACGGCGGACCTTTTCTATGACCGGTTTCTGGTGGACGTCCAGACGGATTGCGAGGCCGTGGCCGTGGACCCGGTGAAAAAGGTTCTCACCGTCCACGACCTCAACACCGGGGAGACCCTGGAGGAGACCTACGACTGGCTGCTTCTTTCCCCCGGGGCCGCGCCCCTGGTGCCGCCGGATCTTCCCGGGGTCAACCTTCCCGGCCTGTTCACCGTGCGCACGGTCACCGATGCCTTGGCCATGAATCGGTGGATCGCGGACAAGGAGCCCCAGGTGGCCGTGGTGGCCGGGGCGGGGTACATCGGCCTGGAAATGGCGGAAAACCTCGCCCGCCGGGGTCTCACGGTCCACCTGGTGGAACGGGAGAACCAGATCATGCCCGCCGTGGACCCGGAGATGGCGGTCCTGGTGGCCCGGCGCCTGAAGAAAAAGGGCATCCACCTCCACCTGGGCTCCCCGGTTCAGGGGTTTTCCGAAAAAGACGGCGGCCTTTCCGTGGCCCTGCCCGGTCAGGAGATCGCCTGCCAGATGGTGGTCCTGTCCCTGGGGGTGCGGCCGGAGATCAAGCTGGCCGTCGAGGCGGGCATCGAGATCGGCGAACGGGGCGGCATCCTGGTGGATGACCGCATGTGCACCAGCGCCCCGGACGTGTTCGCCGTGGGGGACGCGGTGGAGGTCAAGGGCTATGTCCTGGGGGACCAGCGTTACCTCCCCCTGGCCACCCCGGCCAACCTCCAGGGCCGCCTGGTGGCTGACGTCCTCTTTGGGTCCGGCCAGCCCGAGCCCCGCTACCGGGGCTCCCAGGCCTCGGCCGTGGTCGGGATCTTCGGCCTGACCCTGGCCATGACCGGCGAAACGGAAAAAAGCCTTGCCGCCGCCCGGGCCCGGGGCGTGGAGGTGGAGTGGGAAAAGGTTTACCTGCACCCGGGACATCATGCGGGGTACTATCCCGGGGCCAAGGACATCGCTCTGAAAATCCTCTACTCCAAAAAGGACGGCCGCATCCTGGGGGCCCAGGCCGTGGGCGAGGCGGGGGTGGACAAGCGCATGGACGTCATCGCCATGGCCATCCAGATGGACGCCACGGTGGACGACCTGGCCCAGGCCCAGCTCTGTTACGCCCCCCAGTACGGCTCCGCCAAGGACGCGGTGAACATGGCGGGCATGGTGGCGGGAAACGCGCTCCACGGCCTTTACGATGTGGTCCACTGGACCGATGTGCCCGGCTCCGATGCCCTGATCCTGGACGTGCGATCCGAAAAGGAGGTCAAGGACTACCCCGTGCCCGGGGCCTTGTTCATCCACACGGACAGCGTCCGGGCCCATTTGGACGAACTGCCCCGGGACCGGGAAATCTGGACCTTCTGCCTCGTGGGCGTCCGGTCCTACCTGGTGACCCGCATGCTCACCCAGCACGGTTTTGCTTCCAAGACCCTTTCCGGCGGCATCCTCACCCGGCAGGCCTTCATTGAGGCCCTGGGGGAAGAGGCCGTGGCCATTCCAGGAACTTTATGACCACTCTCTTTGTGCGTTCGGGCCGGGAAATTCCGGTCCTGGGCTTCCACCCCTGGGTATTCTCCGGGGCCCTGGAAAAAGTGCCTGAGGGGCTCTCTTCGGGAGATCCCGTGACCCTGGCCACCGCCGGCGGCCAGTTCCTGGCCCGAGGCTACTTCAACTCCTATTCCCAGATCGCGGTGCGCATCTGGTCCTGGGACCCGGAAGAGGAGGTGGACGGGGAATTCTTCGTCCGGAGGGTGAAAAACGCCCTGGCCTTCCGCCAGTCCCTGTTCGGGCCGGAAACGGACGCCTACCGCCTGGTGAACGCCGAGAGTGACCTTTTGCCCGGCCTGGTGGTGGACCGGTACGCCGGGGTCCTGGTGGTCCAGTTCCACACCCAGGGCATCCTGCGGCACCGGGAGGCCATCCTGGCGGCCCTTTCCAAGGTGGTGCGGCCCACGGGGATATGGGAGCGGTCCGAGTCCGCGTCCCGGAAGGTGGAGGGCCTCGAGTCCAAAACCGGCCTGGTGAGCGGGGAAGTGCCGGACCGGGTGGCCATCCGGGAGAACGGCCTGTCCTTCCTGGTGGATGTGATGGGGGGGCAGAAGACGGGTTTTTTCCTGGACCAGCGGGAGAACCGCCAAGCCATCATGCACCATGCCAGGGGCGGGCGGGTGCTGAACGCCTTTTCCTACACCGGGGCCTTTGGGGTGTACGCCCTGGCCGGGGGCGCCGCCCATGTGGTGAACGTGGACTCGTCCGCCCCGGCCCTGGCCCTGGCCCGGGAAAACGCGGAGGCAAACGGCTTCAGCCCGGAGCAGAGCTCCTTTGTGGACATGGACGTGAAGAAATACCTGGCCTCCTCGCCCGGGACCTTTGACCTCATCATCCTGGACCCCCCGGCCTTCATCAAGGACCGGAAAAAGAAACGCGACGGCCTCATGGGCTACCGCCGGGTCAACGAAGCCGCCCTTTCCCTGCTCTCGCCGGGCGGCGTCCTGGTGACCTGTTCCTGCTCGGGGC
>JAHJUF010000212.1 GCA_018829095.1 Pseudomonadota bacterium
TGTTGAAGTCGTGGGCCACGCCTCCGGCCAGCCTCCCAACGGCCTCCATCTTCTGGGCCTGGCGAAGCTGCTCCTCGGCCTGCTTTTGGTCCGTGACGTCCAGGGCGATGGAGAGCACCGCCCGCCTCCCGTCCGGCAGGACTCCCAGGGGGGCGGCAAAAAAATCCCAGACCCGGTTTTCCCCCCGGGCCGTGGCGAGGATGGATTCGCCTTCGTGGACCCCTTTCTCCAGGGGGTAGAGCTTTCCCACGCTGTCCAGGACCTCCTGCTTCCTGTCGTCGCCAAAGGCCTTTTCGGCCCATTCGGAAATGGTGGGGATGTCCTCCCGGCTCCAGCCCGTGATCCGGGTCCAGGCCTCGTTGACGTGGATCACCTCCCCGCCTTCCGCGTGGATCATGCTGGGAAAAGGCGTGAAGGCGATGGCCCGGCGGAATCGCTCCTCGCTTTCCGAAAGCTCCTGCTCCGACTTTTTCCTTTCCGTGATGTCCCAGATGAAGCCTTCCAGCGCCACGGGCTCCCCGGGCTTGCCGGACACGGGCCGGCCCTGCTCCCGCACCCATCTCTCCCTTCCCTCCCGGGTCCGGATGCGGTACTCCACCTGGAGCGGGATGTCCTCCCTGACGGCCTTTTGCACGGCCTCCCAAACCCGGTCCCGGTCCTGGGAGGGGATGAGCAGGGCAAAGGACATGGCTTTGGCCCCCATCAGGTCCCCGGGGGCGTAGCCGGTGAGGGTGCGGCACCCATCGCTGACAAACTCCATGAGCCAGTCCGGATTGTTGGCGCAACGGTAGGCCATGCCCGGGAGGTTGCCCAGGAGCGTTTCCATGGCGCGCCGGGATTTGTCCAGTTCCTCCTGGGCCTGTTTCCGCTCATCCACTTCCCGTAGCAGCTCAGCCGCGTGCCCCTCCAGGCGGCGCACCATGGGGTCGCCGATGTGCCGGAAGAAATAGGCCCCCAAAAGCACCATCAAAACCGTGACGCCCGCCGTCAGAAGGGCCGCCAGGACAAAGGGCGCCCGCAACTCGGCCAGGTGGATCTCGGCCACGAGGCCAAGCCCCGGGGCCGGGATGGGCTCGTAGGCGGCCAGGACCGTGGCGCCCTCATAGTTCTTTCCGGTCATCACCCCGGAAAGCCCGGAAAGGGCCCGGCGCATGGGCTCGGCCCGGTCCGAGGAAAAGGGGACGGGATCGAGGAGGGTGTCGCCGTGCCGGCGGTCCAGCAAAAAGACGATGCGGCCGGCCTCCTTCCTGGCCAGGGAGAACTCCCCGGTCCGGCCGAAGCCCTCGAACTGATTCCGGGCCTCTTCCAGTTGGTGCAGGGTGATGGCGAAATCGCTCTCTTTCGGCCCCTTGCCCTCCATGGCGAATTCATGTTCGGTCATGGCCGCGATGAGGACGGCCCGGTTTTTAGCGAGCTCCTTCAGGCGTTCGGACTGCTGGTCCACGGCCGCGCTGTACAGGAAGATCATGGAGACCGCGGCCACCGCCATGCAGGCCGCAGCCATGATGATCATGAGCGTCACGACCCGGCGCTGGCCGTTCAACTGCGTAACCGGAATTTCCTTCATGGCCGTTTCCCCGCCTCGGGCTTTTTTAACGCCCTGAAATAACTGGATTCCGGATCCCCGTTTTCATGAGGACAGCCTTCCCCGGAATGACGATTCCGGCAGATTCCAGACTTTTTGTATCTCCATCAACTGTGATGACCCTGCAACAAGTCGTCATCCCGGCGAAGGCCGGGATCCAGGGTCTTTGTAACCTATTGAAAAGACTGGACCCCGGCCTTCGCCGGGGTGACGGTTGAGAGTGGTTTCGGACTTATTGCACCTCCATCAACTGTGTTTCAATCGCTAAAAACTGTAAACTTTGCCGCCGGGCATGGCAAGAAGCTTTTCGGTTTCCCGGAAAAAGCTGGGGTTACCGGCCTCGGGACCGGGCGTAATCCTCAAAGGCCGCGGCTGAGTCGTAGCGGTAGGAAAAGCCGGTTTTCCGGACGAACTTCTCCGGCGAGGCCACCCAGCGGTAACGCATCTGGTTCAGGGCCGGCGCGGCGCAGAGGGCCCGGGCGAGCTTGCCGCCGATGTAGCCTGATGCGCCGGTCACCAGGATGTTTTTCATGGTTCGTCCTCCGAAAGGGGAGGTGCGGGGTCAACGGGCCCGGGAGCGCCGGAGCCCCGGGGGGGGAACGCCTTTCCGTCCGGGAAAAAGGGCCGGAACAGATGGCCGATGCGGTCCAGGCTTTCCTCGATGGAGATGGGCAGGGTCTTGGCAAACATGTCCAAAAGGATCACGGCGTTCACCGTGGAGTCCGTGGACGAGGCCGCCCGGAGCCGCCGGGCCACGGAGCTGTTCACGATTTCCAGGTTCTGGTAGATGGCCGTGAGCCCCGACAGGGAGAGATCCGCCTCCTGGCCCTGTTTGTGGAGAAAATACTGGGCCAGAAGGTACATGGAGGCGGCCCGGTAGGTGGTTTCCGCTTCACTGGCAAAGGGCAGGTGGAACCGGGCCATGGGGGCGAAGTAGGAGGCGTGGGGGCAGCCGCTGGTGGCGAAGAGGATGCCCACCATGGAGGCTACTGCCCGCTGGACCGAGGTCTCCTGGGACACCACCCGCTCGGCCGTGCGCACCCGGACCCGGATGCGGTCGAAGCTCTGGAGCCCGTCGAAGCTGCCCACCACCCGCACCAGGCGCATGGACAGGGGGCAGGAGGGGTGCTCCGCCGGGTCCAGGGGGCAGTGGGAGCACTGTTGATAAGCAAGGGCCGTCCATGCCGGAAGCGGTTCGGGAAACTCCTCCATCAGGGAGAGGTTTTCCTCGTCCAGGCGTAGCTCGAAGGAGCGCCGGGTTCCATCAGCCAGTTCAAAACCATACTGGATGTCCACGGGTTTCATGGTACCGCCTCCCTGCTGACCGGGCCGCAGGCCCCCATTATCAGGATGGATGGAGATGCAAAAAGCCGGAAACTCACCCTCCCGTCATTCCGGCGAAGGCCGGAATCCAGTTGTTTCATGGCGTAAAAAAAACCTGGGTCCCGGCCTTCACCGGGATGACGACTTGTTGCAGGGCCGTCAGGCGCCTCCCCGGCCCGCGCAAAGGCTGGTGCGGCGGATGAGTTCGTCCTTTAAGGCCGGGGTGAGGTCGTTGAAATAGGCCGAATAGCCGGAAACCCGCACCAGCAGATGGGGATGGGCGGCGGGGTTGTCCCGGGCCTCCTTCAGCACCTTGGGGTCCAGGACGTTCACCTGGGCCTGCATGCCGCCCCGGGAAAAGTAGGTGGACAAAAGCGCCGAAAGGGCCAGGGGCCCGGTCCGGCCCCGGAGGGTTGCCGCGTCAAACTTCACGTTGAAGTTCAGGCCGTTGGTGGCCCGGGACACGTCCAGGCGGTTCACGGAGTTCAACAGCGCCGTGGGGCCGCACCGGTCCATGCCGTTTCCCGGGGCCAGCCCCGCAGCCAGGGGTTCGCCTTGCCGCCGCCCCGAGGGGTCCGCCCCGGTGACCCGGCCCCAGAATTCGTG
The DNA here is from genome assembly GCA_018829095.1 of Pseudomonadota bacterium. Taxonomy (GTDB): domain Bacteria; phylum Desulfobacterota; class Desulfobacteria; order Desulfobacterales; family Desulfatibacillaceae; genus JAHJUF01. The sequence goes on from JAHJUF010000212.1 coordinate 3,515, forward strand.
GACCGTCACGGAATAGACCCCCATGGTGTATTTCCCGCCCCGGGTGTTTTTCCGCCCCTCCAGGAGATCGGAGAACGCCTCCATCACCCAGTCCGTCCAGGCGTCGGCTTCCGGGTCGTCGTTGCCGAACTTGGGCAGGGACAGGAGATACGCCCTCAGGTCTTCATCCGGGAAATTCGCCGCGCACTGGGCCGCCAGTTCCGGCAGGCTCAGCCGTTGGTCCCGGAACACGGCCCGCTCAATGGCGCAGAGGGAATCCCCCACGCTGGACGGGGCCACGCACTGGATTCCGGAGAAGTTGTATTGGGCGCCCCCGGCGGTGGAGTCTGTGCCGGATTCCAGGCAGCCTGCCAAAAGCGCGCTGGTCAGGGGCGTGGGGTGGAGCCGGGCATTGGCCCTTTCCACGGCGGCCAGGTCGTCCAGGAGTTTTTCCAGGCCGAAGCCCAGCTGATCCGTGAAAGCCCGCTTCACGTCCTTCATGGAAAGCATGGCCCCCGGGTCCGGGGTCCGGGCCCCGATGCGGAGGCGCGACCCGAACCGCCGACCCCGGTTCAGGGCCAGTTCCAGGCACAGGGGCACGTTCATCAGGGCCGCGTCTGTGGAGGAAAAGCTCCGGCCCTGGGAAACCGGCTCCACGCAGCCCACGGGGGTGTAGTCCCGGGCGTGCTCCGGACTGTACCCGTTTTTCACCAGCACGGGCACGATGGCCCCGTCGTTGTACAGGGCCGGGGAGTTGGCCCCGGCGGCCAGGATGGCGTGGATCTTGTCCAGGTACTCCGGGGGCGAGCCCGCATGGACCCGGGCCGTGTAGTTGGGCTGGCGCATGCGGAGCTCGTCCATGGCGTTGAGCAGCATCATGGAAAGTTCGTTCACCGCGTCCGCGCCATTCCCGTCCGTGCCCCCCACGCACACCACCTGGCCGTTGAACAACCCTCCGTGGATGCGGGTGATGAGCGCCGGGAACACGGGCACGATCTCGGCGAACTTGACGGACCAGGCGAAGACCAGCTCCCGGGCCTGGTCCGGGCCGAGGGTTCCGGCGTCCAGGTCGCGCTTGAGGTACGGAAAAAGGTACTGGTCCACCCGGCCCGGGCACACGGAGTTGTCCAGGCTTTCGATGTTCACGGCGATCTGGGCGAAAAACACCGACTGGAGCGCCTCGGCAAAATTCCGGGCGGGCCGGGCCGGGACCTGTTCGCAGGTTTCGGCGATGGCGGCCAGCTCCCGGGCCCGGGCGGGGTCGGGTTCAGCGACGGCCATTTTCCGGGCCAAATCCGCGTACCGGTGCCCAAAGGCCGCCAGCCCGGCCATGGCGGTCTCCACGGCCTCATAAAAGACCGCCTCGTCCGACCCGGGCCGCACGGCCTTGCGCCGTTGGGCGGCGTCCTCCCCGATGCCCAGGGCCCCCAGGGTCAGGAGCTTTTCGTAGTCCGGGGCGATGTGGCTGATGCCCCCGGTCTCGTTGATGACGAACTCGGTCCCGGAAAGCTGCCGGGCGAGGAAGGCGAGGTTTTTCCTGGGGGATTTGTGAACCCGGGCCCCCAGGAAGCGGGTGGCCCAGAACGGCGCGATGGCAGCCAGCCGCGCCATGTCGGCCCGGGAAAGGGCCAGGGGGTTCTCCTTGCGGCTGGGAAAGGAGAAGAGGTCGGACATCTGGACCAGGCCGTGGAGTTCCGGGAAGATCCCGCCCCCCACCCGCCTGCGGGTGTAGTTCCCCACGATGAGTTCGTCCGGCCAGATGCGGATGGTCTTTTCGGCCAAAACCAGGGAAAGGGCTTCGGCCATCTGGATGGGCCGGGGTTTCTTCCGGTTTTGCTTGTCCTTGTGGTACCGGGTCCAGATGAGCGCCCGCTCCGGGCAGAGCCCGGGAACGGCTTCCTGGACCGCCCTTTTCAACCTTTGTACGCGTTCATTCATGACAGCCTCAAAGGGGTTCGTACACCAGGGGCGAAAGGCCGAGGGACTCCAGGGCCTTCCGGACCTTTTCCAGGCTTTGGGCCGGGTCGCCGTCCAACTCCAGGGGCGCGAGGCCCGGGGCCAGGCGGGGGATCTTGGCCTCGCCCAGGGGATGGTAAGGCAGGAGGTGGATTTCCTGTTTCCCGCACTTTTTCAGGAAGTTCGCGGTTCTCTCCAGGTTTTCATCCGTGTCCTGGATGCCCGGGACCACGGGCATCCGGGCCACGAGCCCCGGGTGGGACCGGGCCAGGCGGGTGAAGGCTGCCAAAATGCCCCGGTTGTCCCGGCCGGTCCATTTCCGGTGGCCGGCCGGGTCCATGAACTTCATATCAAAATATAGCAGATCAAACATAGGGGCAAGTGTGGTGAGGTCCCGGGCCCGGCAGGCCCCGGAGGTTTCCAGGGCGAGGTGCAGCCCCGCCTCCCGGGCCTGTGGCAAAAAATCGGCCAGGAACCCGGCCTGGAGCAGGGGTTCGCCGCCGGAAAGTGTGACCCCGCCGCCCGAAGACCGGTAGAAGTCCACATCCTTCATCAGCTCGTCCAGGAGCTGGGAGGCCGTGACCCGGCGGCCCACGGACACCAGGGCCTCCCGGGGGCACACGGCCGCGCAGGCCCCGCAGCCGTCGCAGAGGGAAAAATCCACCCGTTGCCCCGGCGGGGTCAGGATGGCCCCCTTGGGGCAGGCCCCGGCGCAGGTCAGGCAACCCGTGCAGCGCTCGGCGTACCAGGCGATCTGGGGTTTTGGGGAGATGGACTCGGGGTTCTGGCACCAGGCGCAGGCCAGGGCGCAGCCCTTGAAAAAGACCGTGGTGCGGATGCCCGGGCCGTCATGAAGGCAGAACCGCTGGATGTCGAAGATAAGGCCCCGTGGCTCGCTTTGACCGTGGCTCATGGCTCCCCCCGGATGTACCCGCCTCCCAGGACCCGGTCCCCCAGGAAGAACACGGCCCCCTGGCCCGGGGCCGGGGCCCGCTGGGGCTCGGCGAATTCCAGGACCACGTCCTCCGGGTCCAGGGGCGTGAGGAGTGCCGGGGCCTCCTGCTGGCGGTACCGCAGCCGGGCCGCCACCTCCAGGGGGCCTTTCGGCGGGGCGCACAACCAGGACACGTCCCGGACCCGGACTTCCCGGCGGAACAGGTCCTGGTCCCGGCCCACCAGGATGCGGTTGTTTTCCGCGTCCACGGCCGTCACGTACCAGGGCTCGGCGTCCGGGCAGCCCAGGCCCCGGCGCTGGCCCGGGGTGTAGCGGTGGATGCCCGCGTGGCGGCCCAGGACCCGGCCCGTGGGGTCCACGATGTCCCCCGGCGGCAGGGGACCGCCCCAAAGGCGCTCCAGAAAGGCGGGGTAATCCCCTTCCGGCGCGAAGCAGGTCTCCCGGCTCTCCGGCTTGGTCAGGCCCAGGAGCCCCTCTTTTTCCAGGATTTCCTTCACCCGGGTTTTCCGAAGCCTTGCCAGGGGGAACCGGACAAAGCCCAGGTCCTGCCGCCGCACCCGGGCCAGGAAATAGGACTGGTCCCGGGTTTCGTCCTCCCCCTTGAACAGGCGCGGGCCGTTGGGGGCGTCTGAAAGGCGGGCATAGTGCCCTGTGGCCAGGGCCGAACACCCCAGCCGCCGGGCTGTCTCAGCCAGGAGACCGAATTTTACGTGGCGGTTGCAGGCCATGCAGGGGTTGGGGGTCATGCCCCGTCGCCAGGCCCAGGCAAAGGAATGGATCACGTGGCGGTCAAATCCCTGGGAAAGGTCGGCCACCTCCAGGGGAATGGAAAGGGCCCGGGCCGCCTGGAGGAGCTCCGGCGGGACAGGGGCCCCGGGGGTGGTGAGGAAATGGAGGCCCATCACCTGGTGGCCCTCCCGGGACAGGAGCAGGGCAGCGGCCATGGAGTCCGCCCCGCCGCTCATGGCCACCGCGATTACGGTCATTCGGGCAGGAAGCCGTTCTGGGCGGGCCGAAGCTCCATGGCCCGGTAGGGGCAGGTGGTGACGCACAGCTTGCAAACGCTGCACGCCTCGTTGTCAAAGACCACCTCCATCTCCGGCCGCTTGATGGACAAGGCCCCGGTGGGGCAGACCGCCGTGCACCAGCCGCACTGGACGCAGCGGGAGGAGTTGCGGGTGATCTCCTCCTCCGTGTTCTGGACCCGGATGCCCTGGTTTTTCAGGTATTCCACGCCCCGGTTGAAGTTGGTCTTGGTGCCGAAGATCTGGAGCACCATGACTCCTTCCTTGCGGGGGAAGATGGTGGCGTTCAAGATGTTGAAGGTCAGATCGAAATCCCGGGCAAGGTTGCACACCACGGGCTTTTGGACCGAGGTCTTGGGGAAGCGCAAGACCAGCATTTTCGTGTACATGGACAATCCTCCAGGGGCCTTTTCCCTGCCCCTCATTCGCGTTTTTTTGGGGAGCCGGCCAGGAGGGGCCGTTGTTTTTTTCCCCGGGGCGATGGTAAAGAGAAGTCCCGGGGCCTGTCAACGGCTATTACCAGCCTGTTGAAAAACTCCTGCCAACAAGGATGGCCTCGCAAAAAGTCGAAAAGATAGGATGTTCGTCATCCCTGCGAAAGCAGGAACCCATTTTTTTCAAATGGTTATGGATTCCCGCTTTCGCGGGGATGACGAACATTTTGGCTTTTTGCGAACTCATCAATTATCCGGGCCATTTTTTCCGGGGGCGCGGAAAGGGAGATGAAGCGCGGGCCTGTTTTTGATTCAACCTATTGATATCGCTATTCAAATAGTACGCTGCCCTTGACTCGAAATGGGCCTTGTTGTAGGATGACCACTGATGAAGATGCAAAAGCCGCCATCCCGGCGAAGCCTGTCCCCGTGAAAACGGGAAGCCCGCACCTCCGGTAACAGGACCATCATCCGGATGTACGCGGGCCGGAAACACTCTTCCTGTTCCCGGTACATCAACGAGCGGGGAGGGAAGGTGGACAAGCGCCAGATGTTGACGGACCATGCCCGCCGGGAGTCAGTCAAAAAGGTTGCGGGCATGGGGGGGGAGGCGGAGAGGGCCTTGATGAGCAAAAGCAAAAAGGCGCGGGCCTCATCCGGGCACCCTGTCGGGAAAAAGAATTCCTGATGATTTCAAATAAAAAATGGCGGAAGTGCATGGGAATCGAACCCACCCGGGACGTTTTTAGCGCCCCACACCGGATTTGAAGTCCGGGAGCCCCACCAGTGAGCTGTGCACTTCCTTGTGGAAAGACATCCTTCGCATTTGAGGACACCATAGTTCGGGCGGGCCTTGGTTGTCAACGCCGCCCCGGCCGCCCTTGCACAACAGGAAAGGAGAAAAGGGGGTTTTCCCCCAACGGAATATGGTCAACGAAAAGCGTCTGGCCGAAACCTTCATGGAACTGGTGCGGGTGGATTCCCCCTCGGGCCGGGAGGCCGTGGTGGCTGCGGACTGTGAAAAGCGGCTCGCGGCCCTGGGCTGCGGGGTGGTTTTCGACGGGGCGGGCCCGGCCTGCGGGTCGGACTCGGGAAACCTTGTGGCCACCTTCCCCGGGGACCCGGCCCTGCCGGCCCTGCTCATCTCCGCCCACATGGACACGGTCCAGCCCGGGGAAGGCATCGAGCCGGTCCTGGAAAACGGCGTGTTCAGCAGCCGGGGAGACACCATCCTGGGGGCGGACGACAAGAGCGCCATCGCCGTGATCCTGGAGGTTCTCGCCCTTCTCCGGGAGCAGGGGAGCTACTCCGGCCCCAGCCTGGAGATCGTCCTCACCATCTGCGAGGAGTCGGGGCTTTTGGGGGCCAAGCACATGGGCCCGGGCCTCATCACCGCGCCCCACGGCTACTGCCTGGACGCCCGGGACCCCGACGGCCTGGTGACCCGGGCCCCGGCCGCCAACAAGCTTCGTTTCACGGTCCTGGGCCGGGACGCCCACGCCGGGGCTGAACCGGAACTGGGGATCAACGCCATTTCCCTGGCCGCCCGGGCCATCGCGCGCCTGGACCTGGGCCGGGTGGACCACGAGACCACCTGCAACCTGGGCATCATCCAGGGCGGGGTGGCCACCAACATCGTGCCGGGCCGGGTGGAGGTCCAGGGCGAGGCCCGGAGTCACGACCCGGCCAAGCTGGCCGAGGTCACGAACCGCATGGTTGCCGCCTTCACCGAGGAGGTGGAAAAGGAGCGGAAACGCCTGGGGCGCCCCGACGGCCTGCCGGGCCTGGAGGCGGTGGTGGAGCCGGATTTCCCCCGCCTGGGCGTGCCCGACAGCCACCCATTGGTCCAGGCAGCCGCGAAAGCCGCAAAAAACCTGGGCCGCAGCCTGACCCTGAAAACCTCCGGCGGCGGCTCGGACGCCAACATCTTCTTCAACCGGGGCATCGCCGCCGGGGTCCTGGGCACGGGCATGGAGGACATGCACACCCCCCGGGAGACCGTGGCCCTGGCCAGCATGACAGCCGCGGCTGATCTGCTCCTGGAGATCATCCGGGTCCACGGGGCGGACGGCGGGGCATGAGGCGGGAAAGCTCCACCTTTCCCTTGCTTCAGGCTCCTCCGGTTTTTGCGTACATGGAGACCGAGACAGGCTTTACAGGGAAGCGGTTGAAGCAGCCCCCACCCCCTTGGAAAAAGAAGCAGAACCCCCCTTTGAAAAAGGGGGGCAGGGGGGATTTCTTTTTCCTTTTAGCTTCTTATCTTTTTTTGATGGCGATGCAAAAAATCGTCATCCCGGCAAAGCCTGTCCTCGCGCAGGCGGGGATCCGGGATCCGGGGTCTTTTGTAACACCTTGAAAAACTGGATTCCGGCCTTCGCCGGAATGACGGTTTTGGTGGATTCCTGACTTTTTGCGGAATTTGCGATTTTGCTTTTGAACAAAACCTGAACAAATGCAATCTGATACCCATCCTATTCTGGAGGCGGCGGTGAAAAAGGCGGTTTGGGCGGTCCTGTTCCTGGTGCTTTTCGGCATGGTTCCGGCGGGCGCGGAGGTGACGCAGGTGGTGGACGTGGTGGGATGGTCCCGGGTTTTCGGGGGCAACGTGTCCGCCGCCCGGGACCACGCGGAAAAGGACGCCTTCGACTCGGCGGTGTCCCAGGTGGTGCGGACCCTGGTCCCGCCCGAAGACCTGGCCGCGAATTTCCCCCTGGCCGTGGGCACGGTCCTGGACCGGCAGGAAGCCTACATCCAGGGATTCAGGGTCCTGGCCCATACCGAGGGGGCCAACTCGGTGCGCCTCCTGGTCCGGGTCAGCGTGGACGTGGAGGGCCTTTCCCGTTCCCTGGCCGATGCGGGGCTCCTCTCGTCAAAAGACCGGCTGCCGCTTTCCCTGGTGCTTCTGGAGGAAAAGAACGTCCAGGACCCGGCGCTGAGTTCCTGGTGGTCCCCGGCCCTCACCGGAATGCCCGGTCCCGGGTCCCAGCAGGTGGTTTCCCGGGAGCTCTCCACAGCCGGTTTCCAGGTGGCCGACTCCACCGGGGCCATCCGGGACATGGTGGAGGACCCGGCTTTCGTGCCAGGGCCCATGGGCGAAGAAAAGGCCCTCCACCTGGCCACGACAGCCGGGGCCCAGGTCCTGTTGCTGGGAGAGGCCGTGGCCGAGCTGGCTGAAAACGCCATGGGCTCCACCATGAAGTCTTTCCAGGGCACGGTCTTTCTCCGGGCCCTGGCCGTGGACACGGGGGAGGTCCTGGCCAGCGTGCGGACCACGGCCCGGACCGTTTCCGGCAGCGACCAGGAGGGCGGACGCCAGGCCATGGATCTGGCGGCAACCGACGCGGCCCGGAAACTTTCCACGGAATTGACCCGGGTCTGGAAAAGCCGGGGTGGGCCAGCCCGCATCGAGGTGGCGGTCCGGGGCATCCAGCCTCTGTCCCGGCTTGTGGCCTTCCGGCGGGAACTCAAGGAGAACACCCCGGGCGTAAGCCAGGTGACCCCCAGGGGCATGGACGGGGCCCAGGCCTTTCTGGAGGTGGAATTCGAGGGCAGCCCCCAGGACCTGGCCCAGGCCATCCTCTTAAAGACCTACGACCGCTTCGCCGTAAGCATCAGCAGCGTCACAGCCTCCCGCATGGAACTGGAATTGGTGGACAAGCCCTAGGGAAGGGGCTGGGCGATTTTCGAGGAAAAGGCGGATCACGAGGTTTTCAAAACCGCGTGATCCGCCTTTTTGCTTTTGTTTTTCAGGGTTGTGTGCGTCAAGTTCAGCAAAACCGGATGAGCCAAAAAAATAAGAATCTGAAAGTAAAAAGAAATTCCCGCTGCCCCCTTTTTCAAAGGGGGGACCCCGCTCGAACCACTTCGCGGTAAAGCCCTGGATTGGAGGAGAGGCGCGCAAAAACCGGATGAACCGTTTTTCAGCCTTGAATGACCACCAGTTCCGAGACCGGGACGAACTGGACGGCTCCTTTCAGGGGCGGGAGGATTTCGGACAGGACCTTCAGGGTGAGGCGGTGGGGGTGGCAGATGCCCACCGCCCAGCCCCGGGCCTTGGCCACGCGCACCAGCTCGGCCATTTGATCCCGGATGAAGCCCTCCTCCTCCACGTGGTCCAGGAATACGTCGCGCTGGGCAAAGGGGAGCTGGAGGGGCCGGGCCACTTCGGCGCACCGGGAGTCCGGGGCCGTGTAGCTGTCCACGAAGAACAGGCCCTGGGCCTTTAAGCGGGTGAAGATGGGCCGCAGGGCGTCGGGCTCGGCCGTGAACCGGGAGCCCATGTGGTTGTTCACCCCGGTGACAAAGGGCACGGCCGAGAGGCTGCTGTCCAGGCTGGCCAGCAGTTCGTCGGGCGTCATGGAAACCAGGAGCGTGCCGGGGCCCGGGTTCACCCGGGGGTATTCCCGGGGCTCCATGGGCAGGTGCAGGAGCACGTCCCGGCCCAGAGCGTGGGCCCGCCGGGCGATCTGGGCCTCGTGGGGGCTTTCGGGCAGAATGGAGAAGGCAAAGGGCGCGGGCAGGGCCAGGAATTCCAGGGCCAGGGTCTCGTCGTACCCCAGGTCGTCCACGATGATGGCCACCCGGGGCAGGTTGGAGGGGACCGCCGTCACAGGCCCGGGGGCCGGAGCGGGAGCCGGCTTGGGCAGGGGAACCGGCTCGGGCGCTGGGGCCGCAGGCGGGGTTTCGGGAAACACCTCGTAGACCGGGGGGCTCGCGGCCTGGCGGGGCTTGCGGGTCTGGGGAACCTTCATCTCCCCGGGGGCCGGGGCGGGCCGTTGTTCCGGGGCCGGGGCGAACCTCTGCAGGGCGTACACGGCCAGGGCCGACACCGCCAGAAGCAGGGCCAGGCCCAGCAGAAGACGGGTCAGACCCGAACCCCTTGACGGAACAGGAGCCTTTTTTTTGGGGGAGGCCTTGGGTTTTTTGGCAGCCTGGGCCGGTTTTCGCTTTTTTTGGGGAGTTTTTTTGGCGGGCATACGCTGGTTCGTGGTCCCGGGCTATTCTTGGAAAAAGGCCATGGGCCGCTTTCCGGGGGGGATAGCCCCCGGCGGGCCGGATTTCGTGAGGTCAAACCCCGGAGCCCCCTGCCCCGATCGGGGAAAAGGGCTCCGGGACGGCCATCCTAGTATTTGGTGCCCGACAGGAGCACGAATCCCTTGAGAATCTCCAGACCCCTGGCGATCTGGTGGTCCCGGAGGAGCTTGTCCGGGGCGAGTTCGCCGTAGACATGCTCGTCCGTCTCGGGGGCGGATTCCTCCTCCGGCCCCATGCCGGGATCTGTCTTCTCGGGGGACTCGTTCCCGGGAGCCGTTTCCTCACCCTCGGGGGCCAGATGGTTCTTCAGGTCCTTTTCCGTGACCCAGGGATAGGCTTTTCCCGTGGCGGCGGCATCCTCTTCCTCTTCCTGGTCATAGCCGGCCTTCACCTCGATGTCCGGCACGATGCCCTCGGCCTGGATGGACCGGCCGGCGGGGGTGTAGTACCGGGCCACGGTGAGCTTCAAGCCATAGCCGTCCCGGAGGGGCTCCACGGACTGGACCGAGCCCTTGCCAAAGGAGGTGATCCCCACCACTGCGGCCCGGTGATGGTCCTGGAGGGCTCCGGCCAGGATCTCCGCCGCCGAGGCGGAGCCTGCGTTGATGAGGACCACCATGGGCCAGGTGCAGTCTCCGGGGTCCTTCCGGGCCTTGTACGCGTCCGTGTGGCGATCCTTGCGGCCCTTGATGGACACAATCTCGCCGTCCTGGAGGAAGAGGTCGCTCACGGAAATGGCCTGGGCGAGGAGTCCGCCCGGGTTGTTCCGCAAATCCAGGACCAAGCCCTTCACGGGCTTGTTCTCATTGGCCAGCTGGGCCAGGGCCGCCTTCAGGTCCTCGGTGGTGGAGTCCCGGAAGTTGGTGATCCGGACGTAGCCGTAACCCGGGGCCAGGCTGACGGAGCGCACGCTCTGGATGGGGATGATGTCCCGGACCAGGGTGAAATCCTGGGCCTTTTCAAAGCCTTCCCGGTACACGCCGATGGTGATGGCTGTGCCCTTGGGGCCGCGCATTTTCTTCACAGCCTCCCAGAGCTTCATGTCCTTGGTGGACTCGCCCTCCACCGTGAGGATGCGGTCCCCGGCCAGGATGCCCGCCTTGTGGGCCGGGGTGCCCTCGATGGGGGCCACCACGGTGAGGACGCCGTCCTTGAGGGCGATGACGATGCCCAGACCGCCGAACTCGCCCCGGGTGTCGATCTGGAGTTCCTTGAAGGCTTCGGGGGGCAGGAAGGAACTGTGGGGATCCAGGGACTGCATCATGCCCTGGAGCGCGCCCTCGATGAGTTTCTGGGCGTCCACATCGTCCACGTAGTTCTTTTCCACCATCTCGATGACCTCGGAGAACAGCTTGAGGCCTTCGTAGGTCTGCTTGCTCTCCGCCATGGACGGCTTCTGGCTGCCCAAAAGGAACGTGGCGGCGAACAGGGCCGCCACCAGGGCCATGAAGGCCGCCCGGCGTTTTTTCGAATGACTCATGAAGCGCTCCCCTTTCCTGTCATTTGCAGCCAAAGGGCCGGATCCAGAGGCGTCTGGTGAAGGCGCAGTTCGAAATACAGGCCCGGCTCGACCGTGACGCCGGTATCGCCCACCGTGCCCACCACTTCCCCGGACTCCACCGGGTCGCCTTTCTCCTTGAACAGGTCCTCGGCATGGGCGCAGACGGTGAAATATCCCTGCCCATGATCAATGATGATCATATTGCCGTACCCGGAAAACCAGCCCGAGTACACCACTTTTCCACCGAACACGGCCCGGACGGGATCCCCGGGCGTGGCGGCGATGATCACCCCGCTCCGGAACTGCTGGATGCCGGTGCGGGGGTCGGTGTGGCTCCCGAAGGCCGAAGCCAGCCGTCCGCCTTCCACGGGGAAGAGGAGCCGCCCCTTCAGGGCCGCCAGCCCCTCCGCGCCCTCCGGAACCATCCGGGGCGGGGGCGGGGACGACGGCTTTTCCCGGGCCGCCAGCTCCTCGGCCAGGTGCCGGGCCGCTTCCTCCAGGGCTCGGGCCGCCGCCAGGACGAGAGTCCGGTCCTGGCGGATCAGGGCTGCCAGGGCTTCCTTTTTCGCCCGCTCGGCCTCGTGGCTTTGCACCTGGGTCTCCAGGCCGGCCGTCAGGGCCGCAAGATGCTGTTTTTCCGCCACAAGACCGGCTTTGGCCCGGTCCAGGGCCTCCCGTTTGCCGGAAAGATCGGCAAAAAGCCTTTGATCCGCCGCCAGGACCGCCGTCAGGGCCCGCTGGCGCACGGCCAGATCGTACAGGGACCCCGAGGAAAAAAGGAAAGGCGCGGTCCCGGTGCGGGAGAGGCGGTAATAGGCGGCCAGGCGCTTTCCCGCTCGTTCCGTCAGTCCCGGCAGGGTGGCCCGGATATCCCGGACCGCCGCCTCGTTTTCCACGATTTTTTCCGAAAGGGCGTCCATGTCCGCCCGGATGACCCGGATTTTCTCCCGGGCCTCGGAGGCGGTCCGGCTCGCGGCCTCCATTTCGGCCACCACGTCCTTTTCCCGGCTCTCCAGGTTCTTGATCTCGCCGCGTCTGGCGTCGAGCTTCTCCTGGATGTCCCCGGGGGATTCGGCCCGGGGAACAGCGGGCAGGGCGAGGCAACAGAGTAGCACCACCAGGGCCCGAAGGAAACGTCTATTTCCCGGTGTCATCGGCCGCCGAACCGGATGAAGGTGAGGAAACAGCCTCCCAGGCCCACGCCCCCGGCGGCGGCCAGGCCCGACGCCCAGGCCCAGACAGGCAGGAAAAGGGGCGTAAATCCCCCCAGGGTCAGCCCGCCGGAGATCCCGGACCGGGCCAGGGCAAAGAAGCTGAACAGCACGGCCAGGGCGAAAAGCCCTCCGGCCAGCCCCTGGATCATGCCCTGGAGGTAGAAGGGGGCCCGGATGAATCCCTCGGTGGCCCCCACCAGGCGCATGATGGAGATTTCCTCGGCCCGGTTGTACAGGACCAGGCGGATGGTGGAGGCGGTGATGAACACGGCGGCCACCAGAAACAGCACCGACAGGGCCAGGGCCGCCACCCGGGCCAGGCGGATGAACATCGTGAAGCGGGACAGCCACTGGCGGCCGTATTCCACGTCCGAAACCCCGGCCAGCGCCCCGGCCGCCTCAGCCGCCCGGGCGACGGCCTCCGGGCCCTGGTCCGCCAGGTCCACGGAAAGCTCGAAGGCCGCGGGCAGCGGGTTCTCGTCCAGATTGGCCAGCAGCCCGGCCTGGGGCCCCAGATTCCCGGACAGGGCTTTCAAGGCCTCGGCCTTGGAGATGAACGTCACGCTTTTCACCCCGGGCAGGGAGACAAGGTTCCCCTCCAGGAGCCGGCCCGGGCCGGAGTCGTCCAGATAGACCATGATCCGGGCGTTGCCGTGCCAGCGGTCCATAAGAGCGGAAAGGTTCACGATGGCCAGGGAGAAGGTTCCGGACAAAAGGAAGATAATGCCGATGGTGGACGCGGCAAGAGCATGGAGCAGCAGGTTCTCCCGGATGTCGGCCAGGGCCCGGGCCAGGTGGCGGAAAATTCGTCTCATGGGCGGCGGGCCTTGGGTGCGGGGAGATCGTTGGGTCCGTCGTAGACCAGACGGCCGCCGTCCAAGACCAGGACCCGCCGGGCCCCAGCCAGGAGGTGGTCGTCGTGGGTGGCCAGGATCACCGTGCCCCCGGCCCGGTGGAAGTCCAGGAGCAGATCCATGATGATCCCCGCGGACACGGGGTCCAGGCTCCCGGTGGGCTCATCGGCCAGGACCACGGCCGGGTCCCCGGCCAGCGCCCGGGCCACGGCCACCCGCTGCTTCTCCCCCCCGGAAAGGGCTGGGGGATGCGAGGCCATGCGGTCTTCCATGCCCACCTTCTTCAGGACGACCCGGACCTTTTTTTTGGTGTACCCCGGGTCCGCCCCGGCCGCGTCCAGGACCAGGGCCACGTTTTCGTACACGTTCCGGGTGGCGATGAGCTTGTAGTCCTGGAACACCACCCCCAGGCTGCGCCTCAGGCGCGGGAGCTGGCGGCGGCCCATGCGGGCCAGGTTCATGCCCGCCAGGAGGATCTGGCCTTCGGAGGGGGGCTCGGCCAGGTACAAAAGCTTCAAAAAGGTGCTCTTGCCCGCGCCGGACGGGCCGGTGAGGAACACGAACTCCCCGGCGTCGATCTCCAGGGACACCTCCGAGAGGGCGGCCTTGGCGCCGTATCGCTTTCCCACCCCGAACATGCGGATGACGGGGCCTGAATCCTGGCGCTGGTTTTCCAAGGGTTCTCCCGTCCGATTGACCCCCGGGCCGCTCCCTGGTATAGACCAGAAAGGAGCCGGGGAGTGCCGTCCCCGGTTTTTCCCGGCCCGGGGGCCCCCGCCGGATGCCTTGCAAGCTTCAAACCCAGGGCTTCTTCCACCTGGCGTCTGCGGGGGCTTCCTCTTTCCCAATTTTTCAGTATAGAGAATCCCGCCCCACGGCGCAACCGGACGGAACAAATCCGCCATGAAAAACGAACTCATCGACCTTCTGTGCCAAAAATCCGTGAACGTGGCGGACGAGCCCCGGTTCAAGCTCGTCTCCGGCCGCCTGAGCGACTTCTACGTGAACTGCAAGCCCACCATCCTCCACCCCCGGGGCATGTACCTCACCGGGCACCTGGTCATGGAGGCGCTTGCGGACCTCTCCTTTGACGGCATCGGCGGCCTCACCTTCGGGGCGGACCCCATCGCCGTGGCCGCGTCCTTTGCCAGCGAGCTCATGGGGCGGCCCGTGAAGGCCTTTTCCATCCGCAAGGAGGCCAAGGGACACGGCACCGGGGCCTGGCTGGAGGGGGACCTCGCCCCCGGGGACCGGGTGGTGGTGGTGGACGACGTGGCCACCACGGGCGGCTCCACCATCAAGGCCATCGAGCGCGCCCGGGAGCAGGGGCTCGACGTGGCGGCGGCCCTGGTCCTGGTGGACCGGGAGGAGGGGGGGCTGGAAAACATCAGGACCCTGGTGCCCGACGTCCGGGCCCTGGTGACCCGCACCCAGCTCATGGCCCGGTTCCGGGAGCTGAAGAAATAAGGACGGGCCAACCCGGGCCGCCCAAAAAAGGCGTTGACAAGCCGGGGCCGCGCCTTTAGTGTTTCCTTCTTTTTGCCGGCGCGTCGGGACGTGGCTCAGCCTGGTAGAGCACACGGTTCGGGACCGTGAAGTCGCTGGTTCAAATCCAGTCGTCCCGACCACCCCAAAAAAAACAAAGCCGAGACCCGGAAGGGTTTCGGCTTTTTGTTTTTCCATCATCCTTGAGGACCCTGCAACAAGCCGTCATCCCGGCGAAGCCCGGCTCGGCTTCAGCCCTTGAGCAGGGCCCGAAGGGTGAGGCGGAGGATTTCCTCGGAGCCGGAAGCGGCGATTTCAGCCCCCATGCCCTGGTAGATCTCCTCGTCCAGGCGGGCGAACAGATCGGCAAAGGTCTGATTGTTCTTCCAGGTGGCTTCCACGTTCTTGTAGAAGATCAGGGGGCCCAGGAACATCAGGTGGGCCACCAGGGTGTTGGCCGGGATGAAGACCCCCTCCCGGGCGCCCGCCTCCAGGATCTGGAGCAGCATGGCATAGATCCGCATGAGGTCCTGGGCGATGACCACGGGGACGTTCTGCCCTCCGCTGGCCACCTCCCGCATCATGAGGGGGGCGAGCGACGGGTGTTCGTCCACGGTCTCGACGATGGCCTCGAAGTAGCGTTTGAGCTTTTCGGCCGGGCCTTTTGCTCCCTCCACGTTTTCTTCGATGCGGTCCGCCGCGTCGCCGGTGACGTCGTGGAGCACCTGGGCGTAGAGGGCCTCCTTGTCGCCGATGTGGTAGTAGATGGTGGCCTTGTTCACTCCGGCCTTCTTGGCGATCTCGTCCACGCGCGCACCGCTGTAGCCCACATCGGCGAACACCGCCGTGGCCGCCTCGATGATGCGGTTCATGGTTTCCGACCGCTTGTCCTTCAGGGCCCTCGTGTACATGAGGCTCCTCTTCGCAGGTAACCTGGGGGTTGGACCAATGGGCTAGCTACCTTTGCCCGGCCGGGATTGTCAAGGGGTTTGGGAGCCCCCTTCCCGCCCGGGGGAACGAAACCCGGAGCCGTTGTCCGGGAAAAGCCCTCTCCTCGATACAGGTGAACTTCCCCGCATTCTGGTGAAAATCCCCCGCCCTCCCCCGGGAACCCGGGGGAGGATTTCCGATTTCCGAAGGAAATCGAGTTACTTATTCTTGCTTTTGCCGGTTTGGCACTGATTTTGCCTTCTAAGAAGCAAGCTAAACACCCCAACCCATCCTTGCCGTCCGGGCGGATTCACCGGCGATTGCACCAGATGCCGCTCGGCGGGAGGCTTTTTCAGGAGGCGAAAAATGTCCGCTTTCCCTTGGAAAAAGACCCTTTCCGACCGCCGGGGCTTCACCCTTCTGGAACTCATGGTGGTGGTGATGATCCTGGGCATCATCTCCGCCATCGCCATCCCCCAGTTCCAGGAATACATCCGAAAGGGATGGGAATCCTCCGCCGAGTCGGACCTGAAGAACGGTTTCAACGCGGCCCAGGCCTTTTTCACGGACTGGCCCCAGGAAACAGCCACCGTGGACCTTCTCAAGGAATACGGCTAACAGGCCTCTCCCGACGTGGATCTCATCGTCATCCGGGGCACCCAGCCAACCCTGATCCTGCGGTCCCGGCATGTGAGGACCCGGACCTGGTACTACATCATCTGGGACGGCTACATCTTCAAAGTCACCACCTGATGCTCCCCCCAGGGTCCGGCCCGGTCCACACCTCGCCGGCCGGACCTTGTCCCCAGCCCTCCTGGAGGCTCCCCCGGGCCTCGGAGGGCTTTTTTCAGGCTGCCCAAAAACGCGATCTGCGGCGTTGCGCTTCACCGGGAAAGGGCTCAACGTACAA